>CAJARE010000161.1 GCA_903944255.1 uncultured beta proteobacterium | reverse complement strand
GCAATGCGCATTGCTCAAGATCGTTTGACTTACTGGACTGGTGTTGGTGCGCAAGTATCTCCAACTGTTGTTCGTTTGATCAAAAATAATCCTGCTGCTTAAATATTATTTAGCTAAACACTTTATCTTTGCGATGGAGTTTTTGGTAGCAGGATTTTTGGCGGTTTTATTTAGGGAAAATAAGGTGTCTTTCAAATGAGCGCACCTTCCTTGAATGATTTGATTGAACTTGGCGCGATTTCTGAGGCGCAAGGTTTGCAGGGACAAGTGAAGGTTAGACCTCACTCATCGGATCCTGTGGCACTTTTATCTTCTAAAGCAGTTTGGTTGTCTTTGATCCCGCGCAGGGATGCTGGTGTTTCTGCATCTGTAGAACAAGCTTCCTTGACGCAATACAAAGTAAAGAGTGCCAAGATGCATAGCGGCAATGTGGTGATGGCGCTAGAAGGAATAGCAGATCGCGATCAGGCCCTTGCCTTAAAGGGTGCTCGTATCTTAGTGACTCGTGATGCCTTTCCAAAAGCAGAAAGCGATTCTTATTACTGGGTTGATTTGATTGGTTGCCAAGCCACTAATCTGCAAGATGAAGTATTGGGTGAGGTAATTGATATTACTGAAAATGGTGCCCATGGCATCATCGCAATCGGCGATCCTGCGACTAAAAAAATCTTGCAACTAGTGCCATTTGTAAAAGAGGTCGTTCACAATGTTGACTTGACCAAGAAAATGATTAAGCTCGATTGGCAGTCTGACTGGTAATAAGCCTCTTTGGAAATAGAGATATGCGCTTTGATGTGGTAACCCTCTTCCCAGAAATGTTCTCTGCATTAACGCAGTGGGGAGTCACTGGTCGAGCTTGCGAAAAATCACTTACTAGTGTCCATCTTTGGAATCCACGAGATTTTTGTTCTGATGTCCGTAAGACAGTAGATGATCGTGCCTATGGCGGTGGCCCAGGCATGGTGATGATGGCTAAACCCCTGGAAGATACCATCGCACAAGTTAAGGTTGCCCATCATGCTGCAGGATTGAAGAGTGGCCCTATTTGTCTTTTGGCTCCCCAGGGCGAACGTTTTTCTCAGAAAATTGCTGGAAATATCCTTAATCAAGGAAATATCAGCTTCATTTGTGGTCGTTATGAGGCTATAGACCAACGTTTTATCGATCGAAATATTGATTTACAGCTTTCAATCGGTGATTTTGTCTTATCAGGCGGTGAAATCCCCGCTATGGCCATCATGGATGCAGTCATTAGGCTCATACCAGGAGCCCTTGGCGACGGCGAATCTGCCGCCCAGGATAGCTTTATGAATGGTCTTTTAGACTATCCGCACTACACAAGACCCGAAATATATGAAAATTTATCTGTTCCGGACGTGCTTTTAGGCGGACATCACGCTAAAATAGCGGATTGGCGTCGGCAGAAGTCTTTAGAGCTGACGTTCAGGCTTAGGCCAGATTTAATTGAATCTGCAAGAGCCAATGGGTTGCTAACCCGAGAAGATGAACAATTTCTTCGCTCGCTGTGAATACTTTTAGTAGTGTGCAGTTGTGAATGAGTAGTTTAATTTTTTGGTTTAGTGAAATTGTTTTAACTGCATCCTCTGTTAGGTCCGTTGATCAATATCTCGGGATTAAACGTTAACAAGATGTTTAAGGATTAAAAATGAATTTGATTGAAAAAATTGAGCAAGAAGAAATTGCTCGCTTAAGTGTTAACAAAACTTTGCCAAGTTTTGCACCTGGCGACACAGTAATAGTGAGCGTGAATGTTGTTGAGGGTACTCGTAAGCGTGCTCAGGCCTTTGAAGGCGTTGTTATCGCTAAGCGTAATCGTGGACTGAATTCTAGTTTCATCGTACGTAAGATTTCTTCTGGAGAAGGCGTTGAACGTACTTTCCAAACTTACTCACCATTAATCGCAAGCATTGAAGTAAAACGTCGTGGCGATGTTCGTCGTGCGAAGTTATATTACTTGCGCGATCGTTCTGGTAAGTCAGCACGTATTAAAGAGAAGCTGCAAGCACGCGCTAAAGTAGTGGCTGCTCCAGCTGCTGAGTAATACGCATTGCTGCACGAAAAAAGGCGGCCTCGGTCGCCTTTTTTGTTGCCTTAGAATATGCCTATGACCAAGATCCCAAAACCAGAAGAAGATGCAATCAATGTGTCTGCTCCTCCAGGTTTTGATGCTCGTACCATCCCAGTTCATGAGGTTTGCTCTGATCAGGTCAAGGTATCACCGCTAGCTTTAGATCCTAATTCTCTTAGGCAGCGCTTTCGGGTTCAGCCAATATGGCAACCGGAAATTACTGACGAAAGTCGTCAAGTAATGGCGGCTGATATTATTTCTAGGCGCCAGGCTGCTGGTAAAGTTACTCAGGCGGCTGTTCTGATCCCTCTAGTGCTTCAAGAGGAAGGTTTATCGGTTTTATTAACCCAAAGAACGAATCATCTTAGGGATCATGCTGGGCAAATTAGTTTTCCAGGTGGCAGGATGGATCCTGGTGATATTGATCCCAATCACACGGCATTGCGAGAGAGTGAAGAGGAAATAGGCCTAGATCAGTCTCGAGTGGAGATTATTGGACATTTACCTCAGTACCTCACGGTTTCAGGGTATAGCGTCACTCCAGTGGTTGGTTTGGTTCAAGCTCAGGCAGAATACCCGCTGGACGAGTTTGAGGTAGCCGATGTTTTTGAGGTGCCACTCCGTTTTTTGATGGATCCAGCCAATCATCAAGTCAGAGTGTGGCAAAGTGAGCAGGGCGGTCGTCGTTTTTATGCGATGCCCTATGAGAATCGTTTTATTTGGGGCGCTACAGCTGGAATGTTACGTAACCTTTATCATCTATTAAAAGTATGACCTTCTTTTCTATCCTCTTCGCCCTCATTGCTGAGCAATATCGCCCAGTAACCGCTAGCCATTGGATTGCTCGAATGAGTGCCCGTTGGTTGGATTGGGTCGCCGGTGAATTCGGCGGTAAATCTGAAGCGGGCGCAAGTCCTATTGGTGCTCGCTTGGCTTGTATGGCGGCATTCATTCTGCCAACCTTTTTTGTATTCATTGTGTATGTTGTGTGCATGGTGACTTACCCCATTTTGGGCTTCATTTGGAACATCATCATTGCCTATCTCTTTTTTGGCTTTCGTCAGTTCAGTCACTCATTTACATTGGTTCATGAGGCTATCGAGAGTCATGATCTTCCTGCGGCACGCGCTGCTTTAGGTGAATGGTATGGACCCGAGCTAGATACTTCTAGCTTGACAGAAACCGAAGTCATTTCTTTAGCATTAGAGCGTGCCATCATTGGTTCACATCGTCATGTCTTTGGTGTTCTTTTCTGGTTCTTAATGCCAATGGGTCCAGCAGGTGTTGTCTTATATCGCCTAGCCGATACTGCTGCGCAACGTTGGTCTAGGCGTGGCGACTTTAATCTCAGTGAAGCTGCACGACATTTTTTCTACGTATTAGATTGGATTCCTGCACGTATCACAGCAATGGGCTTTGCAATTGTGGGTAACTTTGAGGGCGCAGTTTATGGCTGGCGTTATCTCACTCAGAAATGGGGAGATTCATTGTCAGGCGTGATTTTGGCCTCCGGTAGTGGCGCACTTGGTGTTCGTTTAGGCGAGCCCTTAAGTGAGCCTGATAGTGATGAAGCTCTGCGCATGGCAGAAGCAGGTGAGCCTTTAGTTTATGAAGTAGGTATGGAGCCTACTGAGCGCACGATGCGCTCTGCAGTTGGTCTGGTATGGCGTTTAGTTATCGCTTGGATGGCTTTGTTGCTAATGCTGACCATCGCTGTTTGGCTTGGCTAATACCTTGCAATTGCGTATCAGCCATTTTTGAATCTGAACGCAACTGCCTAAATAGCGCTAGTCTCTCCGGCGCTATTTCATTTTTCTCTACCGCTTCTCTCACCGCACAATCGGGCTCTGCTTGATGGGCGCAGTTATGAAAACGGCATTTCCCTAATAGATCCTTAAACTCCCTAAAGGCGTGTTGTAGCTCGCTGACAGACATGTGGGCTAAACCAAATTCCTGAAATCCTGGTGAGTCAATCAACGCTCCTAATTTTCCATCAGAATCTTTACCCCAAGCTTTTGGTAATTCAAAGTAACGACAGGCAGTCGTGGTGTGCTTACCAGTATCTAGGCGCACTGAATATTCTTGGGTGAGTGCTGCTGCATTTGGAACCCAGGCATTTAATAAACTCGATTTCCCCATTCCTGATTGGCCCACAAACACCGATATTTTTCCTTGCAGTGCTGGGCGTAGTACCTCAATGGATGCAGGATCAAATTTAGCTGAGACCTCGCTAACTGGATATCCCATACGCGCATAGGGCGCGATGATTTTACGGGCATGAGTCAAATGATCCTTAAGATCACACTTATTCAGCAGTATATGAAGACCAATTTGATTTGCTTCTGCAGCGACTACCGCCCTACCTAAAAGATCAGGAGAGAATGCGGGTTGTGTTGCCAGTACCACGAGAATTTGATCTACGTTAGATGCAATCAATTTACTTTTAAATGCATCAGAGCGGTACAGTAAATTTTTTCTGGGTTCAATTTCAATAATGCGGGCCTGATTAGCCGATGTGCTTTCTAGTAGTAACTCATCACCCACAGCACCGATATGCTGTTTAGCTGGTGTGCTGACCTGAATCAATTCTTGTCCCAGCATTAGATTGCCAAGGGGGTCTTTAGTAATCCGTTGCGCTAAATAATGCCTTCCATAAGATGCAGTCAGTAGCGCACGAAATTGCTCCATATTTACTAACTAAAACGTTGTAAGTTAGCAATGCGTAATGGAGCAGGTGGGTGAGAGCTATAGAAGGCGGTATATAGAGGATCAGGCGTTAAGGTTGAGGCATTGTCTTGATATAACTTTACTAATGCAGAGATCAAGTCTTTTGCTGAAGATTTTTCCGCAGCAAATCCATCTGCCTCGTATTCGTGTTTACGGGAAGCTAAGCTAGCTAGGGGGGTAAAGAAGAAGCTGAATACTGGAGAAACCAGCATAAAGAGCGCTAGTGCCAAGCCACCGTTATAACCATTGAGGTTAGGCATCACCCCCAAATCGGTATAGAACCAGACTTTAGTGCTAATCCACCCCAGTAATGCAAACATGCCAAAGGTCGTGGCAAAAGAGACTAGCAGGCGCTTACGTATATGGTTGCATTTGAAATGTCCCAACTCATGTGCAAGGACAGCCTCTACTTCACCTGGGTTTAGTTTTTCGATTAAGGTGTCAAAAAAGACAATCCGTTTAGCTCTTCCCATACCTGCAAAAAAGGCATTGCCATGGGCACTGCGCTTGCTGCCATCCATTACGAATAAACCTTGGCTTGCAAAGTCGCAACGCTTTAACAAAGCTTCAATCTGTGTTTTGAGAGGTCCATCTTCTAAGGCAACAAATTTGTTAAATAGAGGCGCAATAAAAGTAGGAAAAATCCATTGCATCAGCAAGCTAAAGGCAGTGAGTACTCCCCAAGCCCAGAGCCACCAAAAATCTCCTGCTTTAGCCATTAAAGAGAGGATGGCCCACAACAAAGGAATACCGATAGCACCGCCAATCCCAATGCCCTTTAGCATGTCGCTAAAGAATAATTTTTTACTCATCCGGTTAAAGTCAAAACGCTCTTCAAGGTGGAACTGTTTATACCAAGAAAAAGGAATGTCAATGATTCCTGAAATCAGGACGATCGATACTAGTAGTGCCATTTGTTGTGCGATGCCAGCACCCAGCAATTGGAGTAAGCCAATATTCAGAATCTCTAATCCGCCCAATAAGGTGAAAGAAATTAAAATGATGGCACTGACACCATTCTCTAGAATACCTAAACGCAACTTAGCAATGGTGTAATCAGCCGCCTTCTGGTGCTCTGTTAATGTTACTTTTGCGGCGAACTCGGGTGGTACCGTGTCGCGATGTTGGGCAACAAAACGAATTTGGCGTTGGGAAAGCCAGTGGCGCAGGCCAAAGCTAGCAATAAAAGCAATGAGAAAAATAATTGTAAATGTCATGAGATCATTATATTTGTAAAAGCATCAATTCTAGCTAAAAAGCCAGCTTCAGTCGCTATCGTGGACCATAAGGGTAGAAGATTGAAAAATACAAACTCAGTCGGTATTTACTTAATATTGCTAGATTTAACGCAATGGTTCCAAAGGGGTTAGCCGAGAGCTTTTTGGGTTAGATTGGCACTCAGAAATCAATGCCTCCATGCTATCGCTTGGGCTATAACATACAAGATAAAACAATGGCAATGAAAAAAGTCATTGAGTGCTTAAAAATATAATTAGTACAGCTCATATTAGAATCTATGCCTACAAAATAACTATTCCTTATTTAAAAAATACCATTACGCTAGAACAATATGAAATACAACCTACAACTGACTTTTCAATACGGCCTTACCATTTTTTTAAGTGCCTTTTTATTGTTCCAGGTACAGCCACTGATTGGAAAAATGATCCTGCCATGGTTTGGCGGCTCGGCATCAGTTTGGACAACCTGCATGCTGTTTTTCCAAGCTACTTTACTATTTGGTTATATCTATTCACATTGGATTGTTAAGACACTCAGCCCTTATCGGCAAAGCATCTTGCACATTGCACTGCTATTGATTAGCTTATCTTTGTTACCGCTGACTGCGAGTGAACTATGGAAGCCTACTGGTAGCGAAAATCCCACTCTACAAATCCTGGGCCTTTTGTTTGCTTCAATTGGTTTACCTTATTTCGTGCTTTCTACAACTGGTCCATTGATTCAGGCCTGGTTTGCACGTGAGCGTACAGGCGGAATTCCATACCGCTTATTTGCCTTGTCTAATTTTGGATCCATGCTGGCTTTACTAGCTTATCCGATTGCATTTGAGCCAATGCTGCCAACTCAGTGGCAATCATATTGTTGGTCAGCTTTGTATGTCGTATTCGTATTGACCTGTGCAGTTTTGGCATGGCGTAATCGACATAGTATTGCCCTAGTAGAGGCAGAAAAAGAGCCTGTTGCTGCGCCTACCGCTTCTCGTTTATTCATTTGGATATTGTTGGCGGCATGTCCATCGATATTAATGGTGGCAGATACCAGCTTTTTAACTGAAAATATTGCGCCTGTCCCAATGATTTGGGTCGCTCCTTTAGCTCTTTATTTACTGTCCTTCATCATTTGTTTTGAGGGCAGCGGCTGGTATCGAAGGAAGTTATTTCTGCCCTTATTGGTAGCGGCGCTCTTTATTCTGGCTTATTTGCCAACCTTAGGCTTAAATGAATTACCGGTAATCATTTCGACGGGTATTAATTTATTTTCATTCTTTGTGATTTGCATGGTCTGTCACGGCGAGCTAGCATCTCAGCAGCCTAATTCACGCTATTTAACGACTTACTATTTAATGTTGGCAGTAGGCGGTGTAATGGGCGGCTTTTTTGTAGGCGTGATTGCTCCATATTGGTTTACTGAAAACTATGAGCTATCGATCGGAATCGTACTAACCGGCATCGTTGTTGCCTTGGTCTTTTTATCTAATACGCGCTTTAAAACTGTGCAATTGAAGGCCGCTACTGCTGCTGGAATAGCTGCTTTTCTAGTGCTGATTAGTGTGATTCGCATTGACGATCATTCGCATGATATGGCTGGCATTGAGTTGAGTCACCGAAACTTTTATGGCACCTTAAAGGTTTATATTGATCAGGCCCGTGGCTACAAAACCATGCAGCATGGCCAAATTAGCCATGGCAATCAATTTATTGATCCTGCAAAAGCACTAGAGCCAACCACATATTACGTGCGTGAAAGCGGTGTTGGGCAGGCCATCCTAGTCAAAACCCAATCTAGCCAGCCTATTAAAGTTGGGGTAGTGGGTTTAGGCGTTGGCACCTTAGCCGGGTATGCGCGCAAAGGCGATGTTTACCGCTTTTATGAAATCAATCCTCAAGTGATTGATGCCGCTCAAAAGCACTTTACTTTTTTATCCAAAAGCCCAGCAAGCATCGAGTACGTTTTAGGTGATGCACGTTTGCAATTAGAGCAAGAGCCAAATCAACAGTTTGATGTTCTTGTAATTGATGCCTTCTCGGGTGATTCTGTTCCGATTCATTTACTGACCAAAGAAGCATTTACCCATTACTTTAGGCATTTAAAGAGCGATGGAATTTTGGCCTTGCATATTACCAATCGCTTTCTGAACTTAAGACCAGTTGTTAAAACAGCAGCAAATGCATTTGATCAAGATATCAAGTTAGTCAGCTTTGCTGCCTCAGAAACGAAGGTGGGTTATCGATCCGAATGGGCACTGATTAGTAAAGATAAAAAAGCCTTTCGTGATATTCAATTTATTAACGCTCAAGAGCTCGAAGAGCCTAAGGGTTTTACCCTGTGGCGTGATGATTACAGTAGTCTCTTATCCATCATCAAATGAATAAAGATATGAGCGAACAAACCAACACCAGCAATTTTTCGGCTGCACAGTCTGCCCCAGCAAATGAACACCTGATTTGGGTAGATATGGAAATGTCGGGGTTAAACCCTGAAAATGACCGTATTTTAGAAATTGCGATCATTGTGACCGATGCGCACCTCAATACGATTGCCACGGCGCCAGTTTGGGTGGTGCATCAGGAAGAGGCGGTTTTAGATGCGATGGATTCTTGGAACAAAGGAACCCATGGGCGCTCTGGATTAATCGACAAGGTGAAGGCAGCCACTCAGGATGAGGCTTTAGTCGAGGCAGAATGCATCGCATTTTTAAAGAAATACATCAAGGCAGGCATTGCTCCGATGTGTGGCAATACGATTGGACAAGATAGGCGCTTTATGGCCAAGTACATGCCTAAACTAGAGGCATACTTTCATTATCGAAATATTGATGTATCCACTCTAAAAGAATTATGTAAGCGTTGGCATCCTGAGTTGGTGAAGGGCTTTACCAAAAAACAAGCTCATACTGCCTTGGCAGATATTGAGGAATCTATTGAAGAATTGAAGTACTACCGTGAGAAATTTATTGTCCCACTACCCTAGTCAGAACTTGATTTCTTGATAGCGCTTTTAGGCCTAAATACTTTAATTACAGATTCATCGGTTTCTATATAGGGGCCGCCAATGAGGTCAATACAATAAGGCACCGCTGCAAAGATGCCAGGAACGATGGTTTTGCCATTAGCATCCTTGAGGCCCTCCAATGTTTCAGCAATAGCCTTGGGTTGACCGGGGAGATTAATGACTAGGGCTGCATGCTCATCAATTTCGCGAAGCACTGCAGTTTGGCGCGACAAAATCGCTGTAGGCACAAAATTGAGGCTAATTTGACGCATCTGTTCGCCAAATCCGGGCATTTCACGGGTTCCTGCCTCTAGGGTGGCCTCTGGGGTAACATCCCTGCGTGATGGGCCTGTACCGCCTGTAGTGAGAACTAGATCACAACCAAGCTCATCTACCAGCTCCACAATCGTTTCTGTCACGATTTCTGCCTCATCGGCAATCAGTCGCTCATGAAAGACGCAGGGATTATTGATGGCCTTCATTAGCCATGTTTGAAGGGCGGGAATGCCCTCGTCTTGATAAACGCCCTTACTGGCTCGGTCCGAGACTGAGATTAAGCCAATTTTGAGTTCATTTGGAGAGCTTCGCTTCCAGGCTTCGGTATCCTTCATGTTTCTATTCTAGCTATTATTAGGGCATGTTTACATATACATCGAATCAGTTTCAAGAAATCGTGGATTTCATGCTTAAAGAGGCCAAAAAAAAGGGGGCCTCAGACGCGATTGCAGAGGTTTCAGAGGGCCAAGGTCTCTCTGTAACCGTCCGCAAAGGTGAGATCGAAACCATTGAGCAAAGCCTAGACAAACAGGTTGGCGTGACTGTCTATTTGGGTCATCGACGTGGTAATGCCAGCACCAGCGATTTTTCTAAAGACTCCCTCAAGGCCACAGTTGAAGCCGCGTACCATATTGCTCAGCATACCGCGGAAGATAATTGTGCTGGACCAGCAGAACGCGAGCTTCTCGAAAAGAATCCCTTAGATTTAGATTTATTTCATCCGTGGAATATTGATGCTACGCATGCAGTAGAGATTGCTCGAGTAGCAGAAGGAAGCGCATTTTCGGTCAGTAAGCAAATTCAAAATAGTGATGGCGCTTCAGTTTCTGCCCATCATGCCCATTTCATGATGGGAACATCTCACGGGTTTATGGGTGGGTATCCATTTTCAAGACACTATATTTCCTGCGCACCGATCGCTACTGAAAAAGGTAAGCTGGCAAAGATGCAACGTGATGATTGGTATTCCAGTTCACGCATTCCTGAGGAGTTAGCAGATCCAGCAGCAATTGGTAAATACGCTGCACAGCGTGCACTCTCGCGCCTAAAGGCTAGATCCTTAACGACACGTCGTTGCCCTGTCATTTTTGAAGCACCTTTAGCTGCTGGTTTATTAGGGGGTTTAGTACAAGCTGTTTCTGGCGCCGCCTTGTATCGCCGTTCTAGTTTCTTGCTTGATAGTTTAGGTAAACAGGTATTACCAAAGCATATCAATATCTTTGAAAATCCCCATATAAAATCGATGACCGGTAGCACACCCTTTGATGAAGAGGGGGTGAAAACTTCAGCGCGTACAGTGGTTGATAAAGGTATATTGCAAGGTTATTTTTTATCAACTTATTCTGCACGTAAATTAGGTATGAAGACTACTGGCAATGCGGGTGGATCACATAACTTAAGTTTGCAGAGTAAAAAAACGCCTAAAGGTGGTTTACCAGCCTTACTCAAAGAGATGGGTACGGGCTTATTAGTGACTGAGTTAATGGGGCAGGGCGTGAACTATGTCACAGGGGATTATTCTCGAGGCGCCTTTGGATACTGGGTAGAAAATGGAGAAATTCAGTATCCAGTCGAGGGGGTAACCATTGCTGGTAATTTGCGCGATATGTTGTTGGAGATTGAGTTAGTCGGAAGTGATTCTTTAATCCGCGGCACCAAAGAAACGGGCTCAATCTTAATTGGTTCAATGACAGTAGGCGGCAAGTAATATTAATATCCCAGATATTTGAGGAGATTGAAATGCAAAGACGTTCCTTTTTAAAGAAAGCCACATTCGGTGCTGGCGCTGCTGCTCTAGCGACACCAGCGATTGCAGAAAGTTTACCGACTCTAAATTGGCGTCTAGTTTCTAGCTTTCCTAAATCTCTGGATACCTTGTATGGCACACCTGAAATCTTCGCTAATAACTTACGTAAGGCGACGGACGGTAAATTTAATATAAAAGTATTTGCTGCGGGAGAGGTGGTCCCAGCACTTCAAGTATTAGATGCCGTACAAAATGGTACGGTTGAGTGCGGTCATACTGCAGGCTATTACTACCTAGGTAAAAATAGTGCTTTTATTTTTGATACTGCGGCTCCTTTCGGGATGACCGCGCGGCAACAGTCTGCCTGGATGTTGCAGGGTAATGGGATGAAGTTAATGCGCGAGTTATATGCCAGCTATAACATTGTGAATTTTTTGGGCGGTCAAACTGGCACACAAATGGGGGGTTGGTTCCGTAAGGAAATTAAATCTCCAGCTGACTTTAAGGGCCTTAAATTTCGTATTGCTGGATTTGCTGGTCAGGTCTTGGCTAAATTAGGGGTAGTTCCACAGCAACTACCTGCCGGCGAGATTTATTCAGCATTAGAAAAGGGCACGATTGATGCTGCAGAATTTGTGGGTCCTTATGATGATGAAAAATTAGGTTTAGCAAAAGTCGCTAAAAATTATTATTACCCTGCTTTTTGGGAGGGTGCTGCAGCACTTTCATTTTTGGTCAATAAAAAACAATGGGATTCATTGCCCCCTTCATATCAGGCGGCTTGGGAGTCTTCAGCTATCATGGCCCATCACGATATGTGTGCAAAATATGATGCTCTGAATCCTCCCGCACTTCAGCGACTAGTTCAGGGCGGGGCAGTGCTCAGAAAATTTAATTCTTCAGTGCTTGATGCCTGCTTTAAGGCATCTGAAGAAGCTTATGCAGAAGAGTCTGCCAAGAACCCTCAGTTTAAAAAGATCTTTGATGACTATCGCGTCTTTAGAAATATGGAGGCGCAATGGTTTGGATTGGCTGAACAAGCTTTTGCGCAATATAGTTTTAGCAAAAAACTGTAATACCGTTCTGAGTCTCTTTATTTCCGTTGTAGCGTCAGAAAATGGAAGTGAGTTTCACCCTCAGAGCCCGGAGTGCGTTCAAGTTCTAGCCACTCTTCTGGATTCGGTACTTTAAAGAAAGTATCGCCACCTTCTACATCCATTTCAATTTCAGTAATATAAAGCTGATCTGCTTTTGGAAATGCCTGAGTAAATAATTGCTCTCCACCAATGACAAAGACCCGAGGTATCTCGCTAAGGCGATGCAGAGCATCATCTAATGAGCTAGCCACTTCGGCGCCTTCAAGGGTGAGGTTTGGATTGCGACTGACAACAATGTTGCGACGACCAGGTAGAGGACGACCAATAGATTCCCAAGTTTTGCGCCCCATAATGACTGGAAAACCCATGGTGACCCGTTTAAAGAACTGTAGGTCAGCTGAAATCTTCCAGGGCATTTGGTTATCACGGCCGATGACGTGGTTGCGTGAGCGCGCAACAATCATAGAAATAGCAGGTTGTGTCATGTAAACGTAGTCTTAAATAGCTACTGGAGCTTTAATGTGTGGATGACATTCATATCCAGCAATTTCAAAATCTTCAAATTCATAATCAAAAATGGAGTCTGGCTTTCGAAGAATATTCAGTTTCGGCAGCGGGAAGAAATCCCTTGAGAGCTGCAAGTCTACCTGCTCAAGATGATTGCTGTATAGGTGGCAATCACCACCAGTCCAAATAAAATCACCTACTTTAAGATTACATTGCTGTGCCACCATGTGAGTCAGTAGGGCGTAACTGGCAATATTAAAAGGTACACCTAAGAAAATATCCGCACTGCGCTGATATAGCTGACAAGACAATTTTCCATCGGCTACATAAAACTGAAAGAATGCATGGCAAGGAGCGAGAGCCATACGAGGAATATCTGCTACGTTCCAAGCGGAGACAATAATTCGACGAGAATCGGGATTTTTCTTAATCGTCTCAATGACTTCTGTAATTTGATCAATATGCTGTCCATTTGGGGCAGGCCAAGAACGCCATTGATAGCCGTATATTGGGCCTAACTCGCCATCTGGCGCTGCCCATTCATTCCAAATCGATACACCACGTTCTTTAAGCCAATTATTATCAGTGCTTCCTTTCAGAAACCACAGTAACTCATAAATGATCGACTTAAGGTGAAGCTTTTTCGTGGTCACCATTGGAAAACCATCAGCTAGATTAAAGCGCATCTGATGTCCAAAAACAGAGATGGTTCCAGTGCCAGTTCTGTCCGATTTTTGGACTCCTTTGGCTAGGACTTCTTTCATGAGATCGTGATATTGGTGCATAAGAATTTGGCTAAAAATGAATGGTTATACGATAGCTTACTCGAATGTGGGGGACTGCACCCCAAGGGCCTTATGAAGCTTTGTTGAGGTAGTTGTGTATTGAAGTTGAATTGGTTTTTCTGGGTTGAGATATTCTGCGGCAGCAAAGGCAGCTAAAGCAGCCTCATGAAAGCCAGACAAGATTAATTTTTTCTTCCCTGGATAGACGTTGATATCTCCAACCGCATAAATTCCTGGAATGCTCGTTTCAAATTTTTTAGTATCAACGGTAATTTGTTTGCGATCAATTTCTAGCCCCCAATCTGCAATGGGCCCAAGCTTAGGAGAGAGTCCAAAAAATATCAGAAGATCATCTAATGCTATGAGTTCTGATTTACCCTCTACATTAGTGAAGATGATTCCAGTGAGTTTATTCTCACGAGTTTCATACCCCGTAATTTGCCCAATGAGTAAGCTTATTTTTTGATCTGCACAGAACTCACGCATTTTGGCGATGGATTTTGGGGCTGCTTTAAAGTCATCTCGACGATGGATTAGGGTAACGCTCGCTGCCTTATCTACAAAATGTAATACCCAATCTAGAGCAGCATCTCCGCCGCCGCAAATCACAATATTTTTATTAGCAAATTGTTCTGGATCTTTTACACGATAGAAAACTTGTCGGTCAAGAAAGACATCTAGACCCTCAAGATTGAGGGTGCGGGGCTGAAAGGCGCCAACACCAGCTGCGATAAAAATGGTTTTACTGAGGAAATGCTCATCCTTCGAAGTGCTTACCAGAAATCGACCATCAGCCTGTAGCTGAAGTTCGGTTACTTCTTGGCCCAAATGAAACTGCGCACCAAATGGTTTAATTTGTTTTAGTAAATTATTAGTGAGTTCCCGACCAGTGCAAACGGGAATCGCGGGAATATCATAAATAGGCTTATCAGGATAAAGTTCGATGCATTGACCGCCTGCTTCAGGCAGGGAATCAATGATATGCGCTTTTATTTCTAATAGACCAAGTTCAAATATCTGAAAGAGGCCCACAGGTCCGGCGCCAATAATGAGAGCGTCGGTTTGTGTGGGTGAGTGCAGCACGAATTCTCGAAAGGGGGAATTAAAGAATTACTTAACTAACTGATCGAGTTTATTTTTAACATCTTTCCACTCATCTGCATCAGGAAGACCGGCTTTGGATTTGGTAATAGAGGTCCACGACGGGGAAAGATCGGCATTGAGTTTGATAAAGGCCTGTTGATCGCCAGGAACATCATCTTCAGCATAAATTGCATTGACTGGGCACTCTGGAACGCAGACAGCGCAGTCAATACATTCATCAGGATCAATGACTAAAAAGTTTGGACCCTCACGAAAGCAGTCAACTGGGCAAACATCAACGCAGTCAGTGTATTTGCAGCGGATACAGGATTCAGTAACAACGTAGGTCATGGTCTTTAATCTAAAGAGCCCCAACTGGGGCTGTTAAGTTATAAAACTCAATTTTAGCCGAAATAGCCAATTTTTTTAGGCACGGTCTGATTGCCTAGTCTAAAGACCCTTTTGGGAGCCTCAGAAAATGAGAGCTATCCTTGAGTGTCAAAATTCAGCGAAAAGAGCATCTATTATGAAAATACTCATTGTGGGAGCGGGTGGTATCGGAGGTTTCTTTGGTGCCAAACTTCACCAAGCTGGCGCAGATATCACCTATTTATTGCGTGAGGGCCGCTACCAGCATATTCAAAAACAAGGCTTGACAGTAGAGACGCCCAAAGGAAGTTTTACTGTCCGGCCACACGTAGTTTTGGCCAATCAGTTAGAGCCCATTTATGACCTGATTATTTTGGCTTCCAAGGCCTTTGATTTAGAGAGCTCTATTAGCTCGATTACAAAAGCAAGTTCAAAAGGGGCCATTCTTCCATTTTTGAATGGCTATACCCATCTCGACATCCTGGATCGCCAATTTGGTAAAGAGCGGGTATTAGGCGGCATCGCCCATATTGCGGCAACTATCTCTGAATCCGGCTCTATTCAACAATTGACGGAATTAAATTCATTTACGATCGGGCCCAGAGCGCCAGTGCAGGAAGTGCTTAGCCATGAATTATTTTCACTATGTAAAAAGGCAGATTTTGATTCCTTTTACAAAGAGAATATTGAGCAAGCCTTATGGGATAAGTGGGTATTCCTAGCAACGCTAGCGGGTATGACGACTATCTGTCGTGGCTCAGTTGGCGATATTGCTGCTACCCCCTATGGCAAAGATCTCTGTAGGCAGATGTTTGCTGAATGCTGCGCCATTGCTGCGGGGCAGGGATATGAGATTGCTGAGAAGACCCAATCTTCTTCTTTGGAGATTCTCACTAAGGAGGGCTCACCTTTTACTGCTTCGATGCTCAGAGACTTACTTGCGGGAAAGAAAAATGAATATCAACATATCTTGGGCGACTTGATTGGTTTTGCTAGCAATGAATCTATAGATTGCCCGCTATTGAAAATAGCCCATACCCATATGGCAGTTGAAGGCAAGAATGAGGTCTAAGCAAGGGCTTTCCCTAGGGATCCGCTTTTCCAAAGCTTAGCCTCAATTGATTACACTTTAGGCATTGGCATTAATCAACCCCACTAGGAAAGAATGGATCATGGAAGAATATCGGCTAAAGATCGATAAAACAGCAAAACCCTTATTGATTATCGATTACACCTTTGGAAGTGATCGTCAGTTAGAGTTAATGAAGTCTACTAACCTGCCAACTTCCTTACAAAACGCCAAGGTAAAGACGGAGTTTGATTTGGCATATGCATGGAGCGAGTTTGCCCGTAAGTATTTAGAGAAAACAAAAGAGATTGCAGCAACCCCCATTTGCTGGCAAGGTCATTACGATCAGCTTGGTCGAGTCATGCTTGAAATGATGCGTTTGAGTAGAGATAAACAGGATATGGCAGGTCAGGATGACGTATATGAAATCATTCCAAATCTAGAAGAAATCCCTTTCGTTAGTAAGCCCTCTCGTCTAGAAGACAAGATGTTTTGTCGGATCTGGCTCTCCTTAATTCGCCATCCAGCCTTTATTGAGATGGAGTTGGATGAAGACGAATTGGCAGCATTTAATTACTGGCAAGGTTTATTTACGATCGCCTTAGGCAAAACGAATAGTGAGTTGTTAAAACAGGCTGCTTAGTTCCTTTCTGAAGTAGATATAAAAAAGCGCTCCGTTAAGAGCGCTTTTTCTTATAGCAGAACTACTAGCTTTTATTAACCTCCGTAGAGGAACTTTGGAAACCATAAGGTCATGCCTGGCCAAGCGTACATGAAGACCATGCATGCAATGACGATGAACATATAAGGCATCATGCCTGCAAAAATCTGATTCAGAGTGACGCCTGGTGGCGAAACTCCCTTGAGATAGAAGGCAGACATTGCAACCGGCGGTGATAAGAATGCTGCTTGTAAGTTGACAAATACCAAAGTACCCCACAACAAAGGGTCGATGTTGAAGTGAGCCAACAAAGGCAAGAAGATCGGCACGAAAATCACAATAATTTCTGTCCACTCCAAAGGCCATCCTAAGAAGAAGATGATTGCTTGAGAGAGCAGCATAAATTGGAGTGGCGTCAGATCTAACATCAGCACCCATTTTTCAATGATCGATTGACCGCCTAAAATGGTAAACACAGCCGAGAAGAGTGCTGAACCTACAAACAACCAGCACACCATCGATGTTGTTTTAGCCGTCAAGAAAACGGCCTGCTTAGTGCGATCAAAGTTTAAGGTGCCTGCTTGATACGCGAGAATGAAAGCACCTAAAGCACCAACTGCCGCTGATTCAGTGGCGGTAGTGATACCTAATAGGATGACAGCCAAAACCAAAAGCGTTAGAACGCCTAAAGGCATGACAGACTCAATTAACAGTTTGAGAATTTCAAACTGTTCCTCATCTAGCTTAATGTAGTAATAAATGAGTAGCAGGCCAAAGAGAATACAGGTCAAACCAAAATACAGTTCGAAGTTTTCTGGCGGTCCCGCTGCAGCTTCTGCAGCAGCGCCTTCAGCTAAAGGTGCATCTCCAGCGGCGGCATCTAAGGCAACTAAAGGCGTATCTGCTTCGGGCTCTTTTAATTTGTTTGTATTAGACGTGACATCAAGAGGTGCTAAACCTTCTTCAACAGGCTCTGCAGCGCTAGTAGTGGCTTGAGCGACTTGTGTGACTACCGGAACATTAAGCGCGTCTCTTTCATTTTGTTGGTGAATGATGACATACCACCATACTCCCCACATGGTGATTGCAACCAACATTAATGGTGTTAGAACTGCCAGTACATTTTTGAAAATCTTTCCAAAAGAGAGTCTGGCATCAAGCGGCGCATTTAATAATTTACCTGGCGAGAATAGAGCCTTGAATGTAGCAAGCAACATATTGCTTGAATAGTGCTCACGTAAAAAATGAATCGGTGCTGGGACTGGGACGATGAGTTGTTCGGGCGGCAGCTTAGGCGCAACCTTTGGATTAATTAAAGCCCAGCCAATGATGTAAACCAAGTATAAAAAGGCCAGGAAAAATCCCGGTATCATCGCAGCAGCGTAAAGCTTCACAACTGATTGGCCGGCAACCGCTGCGTAGACAATAATCATGACTGAAGGTGGAATCAAAATACCTAAGGTGCCTCCAGCCGTAATGACACCAGCAGCAAGCCGCGTATCGTAGCCTGCATTGAGCATTGGTTTCATGGCAATCACTCCCATGAGAACAACCACAGCGCCAACTAGACCACTGGCGATACCCCAGAAGGTACAAACAATGAGGGTTGCTACAGCGAGAGATGCAGGTAAGCGACGGAATGCTAACTGGATACTGTAGAACATCTTATCGACGAGCGCCCCTCGTTCCATTACGTACCCCATCAACACAAAAAGCGGAATGGATAGAAGGACATCATTAGTCATACCTCCGAAGGTTCTTTGCACCATCAGAGTAAACACTTTATTTGCAGTCCAGCTTTGCGAAGGGTCGTAAAAGGCAGCAAAGCCAAACATCATACCCAGGCCCATTAGGGTAAAGGCAGTTGGAAAGCCCAGCATGATGACAACAATAATCAAGCTGAGCATTACTAGGCCAAGAATTGGATCACTCATGATTTATCTCTTTAGTTTGACCAATACGATGATGAGCTGCTTCATCGATCGATTTAGCATTTTTGATTGCTTGTTGACGAGATGCTTCGTCAACGTGAGTAGACGCAGCCAATTGCTGTTCAACCACATCAATTTCTGCAGCATCTTTCAGGCGAGCAGGCCACTCACCTGTTTTTATACAAATAATGCAACGCAAGATTTCAACAACACCTTGCAAAAGAACAAATGCTCCTGCGACCGGAATAATCGTTTTAAAAGGATAGAGTGGGGGGCCATTGGCAATCTGGGTAGTGTGCTCACCTATGCGCCAAGATTCTGCAGCGTAGGTATAACCTGCATAAACTAAAGCGGTGATTCCTGGCAGGAAAAAAGTGATATACAAAATTAAATCTAGGGTTGCCTGTGTGCGTGGTTTCATGGATCCATACAGGAAGTCGCCGCGAACGTGACCATTTTGGGCCAAGGTATAGGCGCCACATAACATAAACAGAGTGCCGTACGCCATAACAGATAATTCACCAATCCATGCAGATGGCGAATTAAATGCATAGCGTCTTACAACATCTGTGACCACCATTAACATCAAAACAACCACTAGCCACGCTGCCGCTTTACCAACAAAGGTGCTAATTTCATCTACTGTAAGCATGAATTTATCCATGAACTACTCTCCTAAGATAATTCTGTAATTCTCAAGGCCGCTAAAAAAAACCGGACGGGGGATGCCGTCCGGTTCAGATGTGCATGAAGCCACATTATTACATAAGCTTTTAGGGCTTTAAAGGTGCTTAGGCCTTGAAATAATGGTCGTAAGCGATCTTCATATCCACGTTGACCAGCAAGTCCCAACGAACTGCGCGTTGGGCAAAGGCTTTTTGTGAATCCAGAACCTTTTTGAACATTGGGAGTTCAGCAGCTTTCTTGGCAATGATCTTATCCCATGCTTTCAACTGGGCTACCAAAATAGACTTTGGTGTAGCGTAGAACTTGACCTTGTCCTTGGTTTGTAGCTCAGCAAAGTCTTTGGAGTAGCGATCAATTGCTTTCCAGGACATATCTGCGGAAGCGGCTTGAGTACCGTATGACAGGATCGCCTGGAGATCTGGTGCCAAGGAAGTGAATTTCTTCTTGTTGAAGATAATTTCAAATTGCTCTGAGCTTTGGTGGAAGCTTTGGAGCATATTGATTTTAGATACGTCTGGGAAGCCAAGGATACGGTCTGAAGACGCGTTATTAAACTCAGCTGCATCGAGAACACCGCGGTCCATTGCCGGAATAATTTCGCCACCAGGAAGCGCTTGTACTGAAGCACCCATGTCGGTGAAGATCTCAATAGAGAGACCAACGGTACGATACTTCAAGCCCTTCAAGTCATCCGCTTTTGCAATTGGCTTTTTGAACCAACCTAATGGCTGGGTTGGCATTGGGCCATAAGGGAAGGAGACTACATCGAGTTTTAGATCGTTGTAGATTTCATTGAGCAACTGCTGGCCACCACCGTATTGGTTCCAGGAGAGGAGAGTATTAGCATCCATACCAAAAGCAGGACCTGATCCCCATAATGCTAGTGCTGGGCTTTTGCCATACCAATATGCCAAAACGCCATGACCACCGTCCAATGTTCCGCTAGATACAGCATCTAACATATCAAAAGCTTTGACTACTGAACCAGCAGGTAACACTTCAATTTTGAGACGGCCACCTGACATGGCGTTAACTTTATTTGCATAGTCATTGGCGTACTCGTGGAAAATATCTTTAGCTGGCCAAGTTGATTGAAAGCGCAAGTTAATAGTCTGTGCACTTGAAATCATTGGGAAGCCCATTGCAGCTGCTCCGGCAGTACCTACAGCAGCGTTCTTGAGGAACTTGCGGCGCGGGCTAGTATTGTTGGTATCTGACATCTAAATCTCCTATGGTCATTTTTAGATAAATAAACTTCTGGACGAAAAGAATCCTAACTAAAGTGTACCCAAATTAAGGTAAATAGGATTGGGGGTTTCCCCTTGTTGTAGGATTATTTATAGGGTTACTATTTGTTGCATTGCAATAATATTCTCACCTTAATTTTTCAAGGATCAATTTAAGATACGGGCTGAGCAAATTGCAGATCTCCAGATATATAAAAGGACATAGATGAGTAATAAACCAAAAATTTTAGTAGCTAGAGCGATATTTCCTGATCAGCTAGCCAAGTTAGAGGAATCCTTTGAGGTTCGGTCTAACCAGGCTGATCAAGTATTTACACCAGAAGAGTTACAAAAGGAGCTGTCAAACGTAGTTGGTGCCTTAGTTACTGGTAGCGAGCGGATAGATGCAAGTACTTTGGCTGATGCTAAAAGCTTAAAGATCGTTGCCAATATTGCAGTGGGCTATAACAATTTTGATGTCCCTGCAATTACTGCGGCTGGCGTAATGGCAAGTAATACTCCAGGCGTATTAACCGATACCACTGCTGATTTTGGCTTTGCACTCCTAATGGCAACCGCAAGGCGCATTACAGAATCAGAGCATTGGATTAGAAATGGTCAGTGGGATCAGTGGTCGATTGTGCATAACCCCTTAGGCATGGATTTGCATCACAGTACGCTGGGCATTATTGGAATGGGTCGCATTGGTCAAGGCATTGCAAAACGCGCCTTAGGTTTTGGTATGAAAGTGATTTATCACAATCGTAGTCGTTTGCCTGAGGCAGATGAAAAGGCGTGTGGTGCAACTTATGTTTCGAAGGAAGAATTACTGCGGACAGCTGATCATGTCGTTTTAGTGCTGCCTTACACCCCACAAAATCATCACACCATTGGAGCCAAAGAAATTGCTTTGATGAAACCAACGGCTACCCTTGTCAACATTGCCCGCGGTGGTATTGTGGATGATATGGCCTTAGCGCAAGCGCTGAAAGAGAAAAAGATTTTTGCTGCCGGCCTAGATGTTTTTGAGGGTGAGCCCAAAGTCAATCCTGAGCTACTAAAATTGAGCAATATTGTCTTGGCGCCGCACATTGCAAGTGCTAGTGAAAAAACGCGCCGTGCGATGGTAGATTTGGCTGCAGATAATTTACGCGCTGCACTGGCTGGTCAGAAACCACCCAGCTTAATTAATACTGAATTATTGCAATCCTAAAACATTATTCAATAGCATTAAAAAAGCCGAGACAGATACAGGTCTCGGCTTTATTCATTTCTAGAATGTCATTTACTCAGCTTCGATTTCTTCCGGGAGCTCACGCAAGGCTAGTTCAATGCCACCAAATTTTCCGGCGACCCAGTTATAAACTTTGCATGCAATCCACAACAAGCCAAAGCCAAGTAAGGCATTGAGAATGAGTGCTGACAGTACGGTAAAGCCAGGAATGGCGCCATCGCGGACAAAGGCCACAAAGAGTGCCAATAGAACGATAGGGACTGAAAAACACAGGTAAACCAAAACTAAGGTTTTGGCGGTGTGCATTGGGTCGAGGAAGACTAATTCTTTTTTGCTAAGTTTCATGATGACGCAATCTTAAAGCAGTCCATCAAAAAGCGCCACATCTACCCAATCTCCAGCAGCAATATTTCCTTGATCATGATGGAGAATGACGAAACAGCTTGCTTCGCTCATGGAGCGCAAAATGCCAGCTCCTTGGCTACCAGTCAGCTTGACGGTGGGCCTACCCTCTGAGTTGCGTCCTAAGATAGCGCGCTGAAATTCAGTACGACCTGGCTTTTTACGAATGGGGGTTTCTGAAATAGCTTGCGTTATAGGAGTCTCGGTTTGGCTCGCACCATTCAGTTGCAAGAGTGCGCTTCGAACAAATTGATAGAAAGTTACCATGACCGCTACAGGATTACCGGGTAGGCCAAAGAACAGGGTTCTCTTGGCGGGGGATTGATCTGGGGCTGACTTAAGCGTTCCAAATGCCATTGGCCGACCTGGCCTCATTGCGATCTTCCAAAATCCAACGTCACCCAGTTCTTGCATGATTTGTTTTGTGAAGTCTGCTTCGCCAACTGATACTCCGCCAGAAGAAATTAAGACATCTGCTTTGCTTGATGCCTCAATAAATGCTTGCTTCAAAGATTTGGGGTCATCACGCACGATGCCACAATCGATTATTTCTAGATTGAGTCGGTTCAGTAACCCAGTAAGGCTATAGCGATTACTGTCATAAATGCATCCGCTCTCTAAGGGTTGATCTAAGGATCGAAGCTCATCACCTGAAGACAAAATAGCCACTCTCAGTTTGCGCTTGACTTTCAGTGATGCAATGCCAAGAGATGCTGCTAGACCCAAATCAGAGGGACGCAATAATCGACCGGCAGTAATTGCTGGCTTACCCTTTTGTAAGTCTTCGCCGCGTAAGCGACGATTCTCACCAGTCTTGAGTTGATTTTGTTTAAAAGTAATGAATTCAGGATTGTCGTTAGTGGTCAATTCCTGAGGAATGACCGTGTCACAGCCAGACGGCATAAGGGCGCCAGTCATGATCTTAAGACATTGCCCATCCCCAACCTGACCTTCATAAGGCTTACCAGCAAAGGCTGTTCCAACTACAGCAAGAGTAATGTCGAGCAAGTTTGTTTCTAGACACTTTCCATTAAAGGCAAAGCCATCCATAGCAGAGTTATCTGCAGATGGCACATCAATCGGCGATAAGATATCTTCAGCCAAAATCCGATTGATTGCTTGATCCAATGAAACGGTGTTGATGTCTGCGGGGTGATGGAGAAGTCGTGCTTCTGTGAGTAGTTCATCCACCATTTGTGCAATCGCTTTACGAGCATCATTTACATGTAATGAAGAGCTCAAGAGAATGGGGTTATTGGGCGAGTGGTTCATCAAGAGGCTTCTTCTAAGACTTTGAGTTCTTCTGGGGTATTGATATTCGCAAAGGCATTAGCATTTTCAAATATCACCGTGCTTGAATGCAACTCTTTAAACCAGCGATCGATTTTGAGATTACCACTTTCTAAGAAGAGATTTAGTGAGTCAATTAAATCTACGCGCATTAAACAGAAAACGGGTTGGGCCCAAACTGTGCCATCAGCTTCTTTGCTTGAGGCGTAGACCAATTGAAAATCGCCACGTTCCATTTCTGCTGCTAGCAGGACTCCAAGATCCAGAGGAAGAAGCGGCGAATCGCAGGGGGAGGTCAAAAGATAAGGGGTTTTACAGGTCTTTAGTCCAACTGAGAAACCCGCCAGCGGCCCTGAAAAATCTGGGGTTTCATCGAGGATGACAGGGTAGCCGTAGGTGGCATATTTGGTAATGTTGCGATTGGCATTAATCAGAATCGTACCCACTTGATTCTGGAGGCGAGTGATAGCAGAAGCAATTAAGGGCTGACCTAAAAATGGGATGAGGCCTTTATCAATTCCACCCATCCGCTGTGCCCTGCCACCAGCAAGAATTAATCCAGTAATGTGTTCTGCAGCAATCATTAGCCGCCGATATAAGACATTTCGACTTTGCGATTGCCGGTCGATGGGTTAGCCGTATTTGATCCCCGAATTTCAGAATAGTGGTCGTCTCGATTGGACCAAGTGCTCATGACGGCATTGGCAATTTCTAAATCACTATGACCAGAGCGCAGCAGGGTCTTGAAATCAAAACCCTGATTGGCAAATAAGCATTGATACATTTGACCGTCTGTGGAGATTCGGGCGCGAGTGCATTCATGGCAGAAGGTTTGAGTCACGCTGGAGATTACGCCAATTTCTCCAGATCCATCAAGGTAGCGCCAGCGTTGCGCAACTTCACCCGTGTAATTTGCTTGAATTGTTTCCAGAGGGAATGATTCATGAATTCGAGCGATGACGTCCTTTGAAGGAAGTACTTCCGCCATATTCCAGCCGTTAGAGCTACCTACATCCATGAACTCAATAAAACGCAGAATCACGCCACTGCTCTTAAAATGCTTTGCCATAGGAAGAATTTCGTGATCATTCGTTCCCTTTTTAACTACCATATTGACCTTGATATTTTCAAAGCCTACTTCCTGTGCCGCTAAGATGCCGTCTAGTACATCAGCTACAGGAAAATCAACATCATTCATCTTTTTAAAGATCTCATCATTTAGACCATCTAAGCTGATGGTGAGTCTTTGTAGGCCGGCGGCTTTTAATGCAGCCGCTTTTTTACGTAAGATGCTGCCATTGGTCGTCAAGGTCAGATCTAATGGCCTGTTTTCAGGTGTTCGAACTTGTGCCAGCATTTCAATCAACACTTCTAAGTTCTTACGCAGTAATGGTTCGCCACCAGTGAGACGTATTTTTTCAACGCCTAAACTAGCAAAGATAGTAGTGAGGCGAGTAATTTCTTCAAAGCTCAGTAACTCTTTGTGAGAAAGATAAGGGTAATCTTGGTTGAACACTTCTTTGGGCATGCAATACGTGCAACGAAAATTACAGCGATCAGTCACCGAGATGCGAAGATCTCGCAGAGTGCGACCTCTAGCATCTTTGGTGTGGGCATGGGGTGCAACTAACTGTCCAGGAATGGACGGTCTAAGACCCGTGCCTTCATCGATTCGAATGGGGATTACTTTTTCAACCATATGCTTGATTATGGCTGTGAAAAGGGGTTTCTGCCAAACTGCCAAATATCTTTGTGGGATAAATGACAGTCTGGAGAAAAAGCTTTAAACCGTTTTTTCTTGGCCGCCGGTTTCAACTAAAACCATTGGACCTTCTGGCAGACTAGCTGCAGGTTTTGGCGTTCTGCCTAAATTTTCTACTACAGGCTCTGCCTGAATCTGGCCTTGAACTTCGGCTAATTTGCTTGAGTCAGTTGCTACCCAGATCATTCCTGCAGATTGCACCACGCTCTGCAGTGGGGTTTCTTCAAGCGCCTGGAAGGCAACCTTCGGAAGCTCTGGGATAGGTTTCACAATCACTTCAATCGCGGCAGCAACTGCCACTAATGAAGTTGGAGCTTCTACTTTTGCTGGGCGCGGTGCACGAGGTGCTCTTTCTGATTTTGCTGTCGCAGGCTTTACATTAGCAAAGCTATTGGCAATATTTTGCATTGGCATCGTTGCAGATGCACCAGCCATTCCCGCGGGAGGTCCTGAGAAAGTAGAAGCGCTTACTGCTGGAGAAGTTGTTGTGTCGCTAGTGCCTTCACCGCGTTGACCCCGACCGCGACCACGACGATTACGACTACGACCACGACGCTCTTCACCATCTGCGCTTGTGGGCGCTTCACTACCAGGAGCAGCTTCAGTTGCGGGTGTTACTGCTGCTGAACTTCCCTGATTACGATTAGCTTCTTGGCGCTCTGGTTTAGGACCACTTTGGTTGTTACGATTACCGTTACGGTTATTACGATTACCGTTACGGTTGTTATTGCCACCTTCTACAGGCGCACCTTCAGCAGCATTTGCAGAAGGACGTTCAGCGCGATCACCCCTATCTCCACGACGACCGCGATTACGGTTGCGATCACCATTACGTCCCTGGTTGCGACCACGCTCATTTGCTGGTACTGGCTTCTCTTCAACTGCAGGAGCAGAAGAGAAGATGCGTTTAATAAATCCAAACAAACCACCAGAGCTTTCAGGAGTTTTTACCTCAGTACGAGCAGGGCGTGGTTGACTAATAGGTGCTGGTTGTGTTGGTGTGATCCCTTTGACAGCCGCTTCAGGACGCACCTTAATATCAGCATCTTTCCGACTAACAGTGGTATCTGTTTCCAGCTCTCGAGCAGCTTCTTCAGCCATGACATAGCTTGCTTTTTGATCATCCAGACGGGGATCATCATGACGTAAACGCTCTAGTTTGTAATGGGGTGTTTCGAGATGCTTATTAGGAACCATCAGAACATTGACCTTAAAGCGTGTCTCAATCTTGATGACTTCAGCACGCTTTTCATTCAAGAGGAATGCAGCCACTTCAACTGGTACTTGTGTATGAATTGCGGCAGTGTTCTCTTTCATTGCCTCTTCTTGGATGATGCGCAGAACTTGCAATGCTGACGATTCAGTATCACGAATATGGCCAGTGCCGTTACAACGTGGACAGGTGACATGACTACCTTCCGATAGCGCTGGACGAAGACGTTGGCGTGACATTTCCATTAAGCCAAATTTAGAGATCTTGCCCATTTGCACGCGCGCACGATCATGACGCAAAGCATCGCGTAAACGATTCTCCACATCTTTTTGCGCCTTACTCGATTCCATATCAATGAAGTCGATCACGATCAAACCGCCTAAGTCACGTAAACGAGCTTGACGAGCGATTTCATCAGCTGCTTCCAGGTTAGTGCGGGTAGCTGTTTCTTCAATATCGGAACCGCGAGTTGCTCTTGCAGAGTTGACGTCAACTGAAACTAAGGCTTCGGTATGGTCAATTACGATAGCGCCACCTGATGGTAATGGCACTGTACGTGAATAGGCAGTCTCAATTTGATGTTCAATTTGAAAGCGGGAGAACAAAGGCACATCATCTTGATAGCGCTTCACTCTAGGCAAGTTATCTGGCATCACTACTGACATAAATGCAGCAGCTTGCTCATAAATATCATCGGTATCGATGAGGATCTCCCCGATATCAGGCTGGAAGTAATCACGGATTGCGCGAATGACTAGGCTCGATTCGAGGTAAATCAATAATGGTGCTGAGTTGCCTTTAGCGGCTTCATCAATCGCTTTCCATAACTGCATGAGGTAACTTAAGTCCCATTGCAGTTCAGTAGCATCACGGCCAATGCCAGCGGTACGAGCAATGATGCTCATGCCATCAGGGATATCTAATTGGGACATGGCATCACGGAGTTCTTGACGGTCTTCACCCTCAATGCGACGAGACACACCGCCTCCACGAGGATTATTTGGCATTAATACCAAATAACGTCCAGCTAGTGAAACAAAGGAGGTTAGGGCAGCACCTTTTTGGCCGCGCTCCTCTTTTTCTACCTGAACAATGATTTCTTGGCCTTCGCGCAAAGCATCCTTGATAGAGGCATTGCGGACGTCTACACCCTCTTTGAAATAACTACGGGCAACTTCCTTAAAAGGCAAAAAGCCATGACGTTCTTCGCCGTAATTGACAAAGCAGGCCTCAAGCGAAGGTTCAATACGGGTAATAACACCTTTATAGATATTGCCTTTACGTTGCTCGCGACCGGCAGCTTCAATATCAATATCAATCAGTTTTTGACCATCAACGATGGCAACTCGCAACTCTTCTTGTTGAGTTGCATTAAATAACATGCGTTTCATAACACTCTCCTATGGGGGAGGGCGAAGTAAGCGCGATGCGTTAGGGGACAAGTTAGATACCGCTTGGGACTAAGCCCAAGGCGGTTTATGAGTGTGGATCATGCAAATCTAGGCTTCTCTTACCTAGTTCACCAAAATAACGTTTGGTTAAATCGGTGCCACACTTGACGATCGCCGCAGAGACCTCCTTTAGGTCATCAATGCAGGCGCGCGCCTGAAAACTGTCTTCTAAT
>CAJARE010000160.1 GCA_903944255.1 uncultured beta proteobacterium | reverse complement strand
TGCTCAGGCTTGCAAGGCATTGCGAGACGAGGGTTATAAAGTTATTTTGGTCAATAGCAACCCTGCAACTATCATGACTGACCCCGAAATGGCAGATGTGACTTATATCGAGCCAATTACATGGGAAGTGGTTGAGCGAATTATTGCTATAGAAAAACCAGATGCTATCTTGCCAACGATGGGTGGTCAAACCGCATTGAACTGCGCCTTAGATTTGCATCGTCATGGAATCTTGCAAAAGTATGACTGTGAATTAATCGGTGCGTCTCCAGAGGCGATTGATAAAGCCGAGGATCGACAGAAATTCAAAGATGCTATGACGAAAATTGGATTGGGCTCTGCTAAATCTGGTATTGCACACACTATGGATGAAGCTCATATCGTGCAACAACGAATTCAGCAGGAGACTGGCAGCCCAGGTTTTCCAGTGGTGATTCGTCCGTCTTTCACTATGGGCGGATCTGGTGGAGGAATTGCATATAACCGTGAAGAGTTTGAAGAGATCTGTAAACGAGGTCTTGACCTATCCCCAACCCATGAACTCTTGATCGAAGAGTCATTGCTGGGTTGGAAAGAATTTGAAATGGAAGTAGTACGTGATCGTAACGATAATTGCATTATTGTTTGTTCAATTGAGAACTTAGATCCGATGGGTGTCCATACCGGTGATTCCATTACGGTTGCTCCTGCACAAACACTGACAGATAAAGAGTATCAATTGATGCGTAATGCATCTATTGCAGTTTTACGTGAAATTGGTGTGGATACAGGCGGCTCGAACGTGCAATTCTCCATCAATCCAGAAGATGGACGCATGATTGTGATTGAGATGAATCCGCGTGTTTCACGTTCATCTGCCTTAGCATCCAAAGCAACCGGTTTCCCAATTGCCAAAATAGCAGCAAAACTTGCCGTTGGTTATACCTTAGATGAATTAAAGAATGACATTACTGGCGGCGCAACCCCAGCATCATTTGAGCCATCCATCGATTATGTTGTGACTAAAATTCCCCGTTTTGCTTTTGAAAAATTTCCGCAAGCAGATTCCCGTTTAACAACGCAAATGAAATCAGTCGGGGAGGTAATGGCAATCGGTCGTACTTTCCAAGAATCCTTTCAGAAAGCGCTACGAGGTCTAGAGGTTGGGGTTGATGGCTTGGATGAATTTTCTACTGATTTAGATGACATTATTCAAGAGATAGGTGAGCCAGGTCCAGATCGTATTTGGTATTTAGCAGATGCATTCCGTATGGGGATGGGGCTAGATGATGTCTATCACGAAACCAAAGTAGACCCATGGTTTTTAGAGCAGATTCAAGAGCTAGTTACGATTGAAAATGAGCTTAAGCTTCGTAAGATTGATAGCCTATCGGCTCAAGAACTTCGCTTTGTAAAACAAAAAGGTTTTTCAGATCGCCGCTTAGCTAAATTACTTGGTGTGGATGCTGCATCAGTTCGTTCAGAACGGCATCGCTTAAAAGTAGTGCCAGTCTATAAACGTGTCGATACCTGTGCTGCTGAGTTCTCTACGAATACGGCCTACCTATATTCAACCTATGAGGCTGAGCATGGTGAGTGCGAATCCCAGCCAACGAATAGAGACAAAATCATGGTCTTGGGTGGTGGCCCTAATCGCATCGGTCAAGGCATTGAATTTGATTACTGCTGCGTCCATGCCGCTCTAGCAATGCGTGATGACGGGTATGAAACCATCATGGTGAACTGTAATCCGGAAACTGTTTCTACGGACTATGACACTTCAGATCGGCTTTACTTTGAGCCTCTAACACTCGAAGATGTTTTAGAGATTGTCGCTAAAGAAAAACCAAAAGGGGTCATCGTTCAATACGGCGGACAAACTCCATTGAAATTGGCTTTAGACCTAGAGCGTAACGGCGTACCCATCATTGGTACTTCACCGGACATGATCGATGCAGCGGAAGATCGTGAGCGCTTCCAAAAGCTATTGCAGAATCTTGGTTTACGTCAACCGCCAAATCGAACAGCGCGTACCGAAGAGGAAGCCCTTAAGCTTGCTGAAGAAATTGGATACCCATTGGTTGTCCGTCCGTCTTATGTTCTAGGTGGACGCGCCATGGAGATTGTCCATGATGGTCGCGATCTTGAGCGTTATATGCGTGAAGCCGTTAAGGTTTCGCATGATTCACCAGTATTGTTAGACCGATTCTTAAATGATGCGATTGAATGTGATGTCGATTGCATTAGTGATGGTAATCGGGTTTTTATTGGTGGTGTTATGGAGCATATTGAGCAGGCTGGCGTTCATTCAGGAGACTCCGCTTGTTCTTTGCCTCCGTATTCACTCTCTGACGAGACTGTGGCAGAAATCAAACGACAAACTGCCGCTATGGCAAAGGGTTTAAATGTTATTGGTTTAATGAACGTTCAATTTGCGATCCAACATGTTGATGGCAAAGATGTAATTTATGTTTTAGAAGTCAATCCTCGCGCTTCACGCACGGTACCATTTGTCTCAAAGGCTACTGGCTTGCAATTAGCGAAGATTGCTGCGCGTTGCATGGTCGGCCAATCTCTGGATCAACAAGGAATCAAGGCCGAAGTGAAACCGCCTTACTTCTCCGTTAAAGAAGCAGTATTTCCATTTAACAAATTCCCTGGAATTGACCCAATCCTTGGACCAGAAATGCGCTCTACAGGTGAAGTCATGGGAGTAGGCAAGACCTTTGGAGAAGCCCTCTTTAAATCACAGCTAGGTGCTGGTATTAAGCTTCCTAAGAGTGGTACTGTGGTGCTGACAGTAAAAGATAGTGATAAGCCTAAGGCTGTTGAAGTTGCTAAGTTGCTCCACCAGCTTGGATTTCCGATGGTTGCCACTAAAGGAACTGCTGCAGCTATTGAAGCAGCAGGTTTGCCGGTGAGAGTCGTCAATAAAGTGAAGGATGGGCGTCCTCACATTGTGGATCTGATTAAAAACGGTGAAATTTCTCTTGTATTCACTACAGTTGATGAAACTAGGACTGCAATAGCGGATTCCCGCTCAATCCGAACCAGCGCCCAGGCTAATGGCGTTACGTATTACACGACGATTAGTGCTGCTAGGGCTGTGATGGATGGCTTAATGGCCTCACAAAATGGAAACAAGGAATCTTTAGAGGTTTATTCCTTACAAAACTTACATCTGTTACTCATTTAATCTAAAATTAACTTTTGTATGCGCAATGGAGCGCCAGAATTTAAGTTAGGTTGGCAGCATGAGCACAATTCCGATTACCAAACGTGGTGCAGAGCTTCTAAAAGAAGAGCTGCACCGCCTCAAACATATTGATCGTCCAGCGGTGATTAATTCTATTTCTGAAGCTCGCGCCCAAGGGGATCTTTCAGAAAATGCTGAATACGATGCGGCTAAAGAAAAACAAGGCTTCATCGAAGGGCGCATCCAGGAGCTTGAAAGCAAGTTATCTGGAGCTCAAATCATTGATCCTGCAACTTTAGATGTCACTGGGAGAGTCGTATTTGGCGCCACAGTAGATTTAGAGTATTTGCAAGACGGCAGCAAAGTAACTTATCAAATTGTCGGCGATGATGAGGCTGACATTGCTTCAAATAAAATTTCTATTAGCTCGCCAATTGCTCGCGCCTTGATTGGTAAAGAAGAAGGGGATGTAGTGGCAGTCCAAGCCCCTGGTGGTAATCGTGATGTTGAAATCTTGGCAGTGCGTTATATCTAAGTCTTGGTTTAGTTTGATCTCATGAATATCAGTGGCGCTTCCAAGCATGCTGTCGCTCAAAGACTCTTTACTTTGGTTGCTGGTCTTTGGGTAGGCAGCATCTTAACGGCTGGATATCTAGTAGCCCCCACTATTTTCAATACCCTAACGGATCGTCAGGTAGCGGGAATGGTAGCCGGTAGTATTTTTAGGGTCGAGGCCCTGTTAAGTACGATTGTTAGTATTGCTCTGATGGTGCTGGCAAATCTACTGATTAACCGAGGATTGTCTGAATATCGCTCTATTCGTTGGCTTCTCTTGGCGATGTTGCTCTGTTCTCTTGTAGCTTCCTTCATCCTTATTCCATGGATGAATACATTGCGAGATGAAGCACTGATTCAAGGGATGCCCGTAATGTTATCCCCCTCTGCTAGTGCTTTTGCCAAATTGCATGGTGTATCTAGCGCGGTGTTTTTGATTCAAAGTGCCCTAGGTATTTATTTGCTATGGCGCTTAACTAAAAATACACAATCGCACTTCTAATAAAAAACGCCGACAAGCGGCGTTTTGAGAGGTATGAAGTTGCTCAGGACCCGAGCGATTTCTTTTTCGTACTACTCATACGTACCTTTCGCCGCTTAATGGGCGCAGGGGCAGGGGTGGCCTTCCGATATCCAGGTGATGCCCATCCAATTTTTGACTCTGCGGCATCAGCACGCAATACCCGTTTCTTTGGGGTGGCAGACTTGACTGCTGCCGCTCTAGTAAACGGAGATTTATTGGCAGCTGAGCGACGATCTGATCTTTCAGAATCGCTCGTACGAATGCCTGCTTTGGTTGGCGCCCGATTAGGCTGACGCTTGGTACGAGGTGCTTGCAAACTCTTTTTAGTTTGCTTACTTGACCTGCCCAGATTAGAAAATGCTTCCTCAACAGCATCCTTGGGTCTCCAAAGAACCAGTAGTTTTCCAATATGCTGAACTGGAGCGGCATCTAACTTATCGCAAAGCTCTTCGTAGATAGCCACTCGAGTTTCACGGTCGTCACCAAAGACGCGAATTTTGATTAAGCCATGATGGCCAATGGCTAACTTCGCTTCTTTAATTACAGCAGTAGTAAGGCCATCGCCGCCAATCATGACTACTGGACTGAGATCATGAGCATCAGCTTTGAGGGTTTTGCGTTGTGTAGGGGTAATCGTAAGGGCTGTCATAGACCCGATGATAGAGCATTGATTACCTTAATAAGGCCTTATTTGCCGCATATTCATTGATTTCTTTGCCTTAGGTGGCAGAAACAAGGAAAATAGAAGGCGAAAGTGGGTGCGTTGTGGCAAAGAATAAATTTAATAAAAGTTGGTTGCAGGATCATTTGACAGATCCTTACGTGAAGATGGCTCAAAAAGAGGGCTATCGTGCACGGGCCGTTTACAAACTAAGCGAAATTGACGAACAAGATCGACTCATTAGAGCTGGTATGACGGTGATTGACCTTGGCAGCGCCCCTGGTAGCTGGTCTCAATATGTACGCAATCGTTTAACTGAACTTGGAAAAGTAAATCCGAAAATTGAGTCAGGCAAGCCCGATGGCATCATCATCGCCATCGATATTCTTCCAATGGAAGACATTGCTGATGTCAGTTTTATTCAAGGCGATTTTAGGGAGGATGAGGGCCTTGCTGCTCTTGAGGCCTTGTTGCCCGAAGAGGCTGAAGGAAAGGTTGACCTTGTCCTATCTGATATGGCTCCAAACTTATCTGGAGTGGGGGTCGCAGATGCAGCGAGGATGGCATTTTTAGCCGAAATAGCTCTCGAATTTGCTAAAGAACATTTAAAGCCTGATGGAGCTTTACTGATTAAGTGCTTTAACGGTAGCGGCTATAGTCAAATTGTCGAATCCTTTAAAAAGGTCTTTAAAGCGGTAAATTCCCGTAAGCCTAAGGCCTCTAGAGCCCGTTCTTCAGAAATCTTTCTTTTGGGAAGGAACCTTAAACCACCTAAATAGACCCCTAAAACGATGAAATAACCCATTAAATTTAGGGGTTTTTAAAATAAATGCGCCATTAGCTCTTGAAAAAGGGTGGTAGTAGAATCAAATACTTAGGTAGCAATTCGCTTTTACTGCTGGATTTATCCAGAAAAGGACTCATTTTGAACAGCAATATGTTCCAAAAAATCGGTGTGTGGCTCATTGTGGGCTTGGTACTTTTTACTGTTTTTAAACAGTTTGATAAACCCAAGGACCAGACGCAGATCACGTACTCCCAATTTATGGATGATGCCAAGGCTGGCAAAGTAAAACGTGTAGATGTGCAAGGTCGCACATTACAGGTCATTCCCGCTGACGGTAATAAGTACTCCATTATTTCTCCGGGCGATATTTGGATGGTGGGTGACTTAATGAAGTACGGAGTTCAGGTAACCGGTAAGGCTGATGATGAACCCAACCTGCTAGTTTCTGCTTTGTATTATCTCGGTCCTACTTTGCTCATTATTGGCTTTTGGTTTTTCATGATGCGTCAGATGCAAGGTGGCGGTAAGGGCGGTGCGTTCTCTTTTGGCAAATCAAAAGCTCGTCTTATTGACGAGAATAGCAATACCGTAACCTTCGCTGATGTGGCTGGTTGCGATGAAGCTAAAGAAGAAGTATTTGAATTAGTCGACTTCTTAAAAGACCCGCAAAAATTTCAAAAGCTAGGCGGACGCATACCGCATGGCGTTCTATTAGTTGGCCCTCCTGGAACTGGTAAGACCCTGTTGGCACGGGCGATTGCTGGTGAAGCAAAAGTTCCTTTTTTCTCGATCTCTGGTTCTGACTTCGTCGAAATGTTTGTTGGCGTGGGTGCATCGCGTGTTCGCGATATGTTCGAGACTGCAAAGAAAAATTCTCCTTGTATCATTTTCATTGATGAGATTGATGCTGTAGGTCGTCATCGTGGCGCTGGTATGGGCGGTGGCAATGATGAGCGTGAGCAAACTCTTAACCAAATGTTGGTTGAGATGGATGGTTTTGAAAGTAATAGCGGAGTCATCGTCGTTGCCGCTACGAACCGATCTGATGTCTTAGATAAGGCACTTCTGAGACCAGGACGCTTTGACCGTCAAGTTCATGTTGGCTTGCCTGACATACGTGGTCGTGAACAGATTTTGCAAGTGCATATGCGTAAGGTGCCAATTGATCCCGATGTCAATGCTGCGGTATTGGCGCGTGGTACTCCCGGTTTTTCAGGTGCTGACTTAGCGAACCTTGTGAATGAATCTGCTTTGTTTGCTGCACGACGTGGTAAGCGCGCGGTAGATATGAAAGATTTTGAAGATGCTAAAGACAAGATCTATATGGGTCCTGAGCGCAAATCTGCTGTGATGCGCGAAGAAGAGCGCCGTAATACTGCGTATCACGAGTCCGGTCATGCGGTGGTTGCTAAGGTCTTACCTAAGGCTGACCCGGTCCACAAGGTCACCATTATGCCGCGCGGTATGGCATTAGGCGTTACATGGCAGTTACCTGAGTTTGACCGTGTCAATCTCTACAAAGATCGCATGTTAGAAGAGCTAGCGATCTTATTTGGTGGACGTGCCGCGGAAGAAGTATTTTTACATTCCATGAGTACTGGCGCATCAAATGATTTTGAGCGTGC
>CAJARE010000159.1 GCA_903944255.1 uncultured beta proteobacterium | reverse complement strand
TTTTTGAGGGGATTCGTGCTTATAAAACCCCACAAGGTACTGCTATTTTCCGCCTTCCTGAGCATGTGAAGCGCCTGTTTAATGGCACCAAGATTTTCCAGATGAATATGCCTTACAGCAAAGAAGAAATTACTAAGGCGATTATTGAGGTTGTGAACAGCAATCAGCTGGAGGCGTGCTACATCCGCCCCATCATCTTTATTGGCTCTGAAAGACTAGGCATCTCTCCTAAAGGTAATACGATCCATACCGCGATTGCAGCTTGGCAATGGGGTGCTTACTTAGGTGAAGATGGAATCAATAAAGGGATTCGCGTAAAGACTTCATCATTTACTCGCCACTTTGTGAACTCTTCCTTGGTGCGCGCTAAAGCATCTGGCTACTACATCAACTCAATTTTGGCTAACCAAGAAGTAACGGCCAATGGCTACGATGAAGCGCTCTTACTTGATACTGAAGGCTATGTCTCTGAAGGCTCTGGTGAAAACATGTTTATGGTGAGCGATGGCATTGTCTACACACCAGATCTAGCTTCTTGTTTAGACGGTATTACTCGTGACTCTATTATTGATATCGTTAAAGATCTAGGTTTAGAGTTGCGCGAAAAGCGTATTACGCGTGATGAGGTCTACTCGGCGGATGAAGCCTTCTTCACTGGTACTGCTGCAGAAGTAACGCCCATTCGTGAACTAGATGATCGTACTATTGGAGACGGTAAACGTGGTCCGATTACGGAGAAAATTCAGAAGATATATTTTGATGCGGTGTATGGCAGAAACGACAAATATAAATCGTGGCTGACTTACGTCAAGTAAATGTTGCAGTAATCTCTAGCAACCAGGAATCAATCAATGACTCAAGCTCAAGTAGTGATGGTAGATGGCAAAGATCTACCATTACATTGCCCAACCGATAAGACTCCTGCTTGGAATTCACATCCACGCGTGTTTTTAGACATCACCAAAACTGGCGATGCAAAGTGTCCTTATTGTGGCGCAGAGTACAAGCTCATTCCTGGCACTGAGCCACACGGACACTAAATCAGATCGGCGCTGAAAGGCGCTGAATCGGGATACAACCCATGCCAGGTATTCTGATCATCGCCCCAAACTGGATTGGGGATGCCGTGATGACTCAGCCTTTATTGGCGAGCATCAAAGCGCTTTATCCTGACTCAACAATTGATGTTCTTGCCAGCACTTGGGTAGCCCCCATCTATCGCGCTTGCTCTGAAGTTAGTGAAGTGATCGAAGCGCCATTTGAGCACAAGCAATTACAGTGGAGTCTGCGCAAGCAGATTGCAAAGCAAGTTGAATCCAAAAAATATCAAGCCTGTTTTGTGTTACCCAATAGCTTTAAGTCCGCACTCATTCCTTGGTTAGCCAATATTCCTCTGCGTATCGGATATCGCGGCGAGATGCGCTTTGGCCTCATCAATGTTGCGCTAGATAACCCAAGCAAAGTCAATCGGCCCCCAATGCTGGAGCACTATCTGGCTCTTGGCAAGCTTCTCAATGATGAAGAAGCAATAGAAAGCCAGCCTAGCGTTAGTAATGAAATAGCTCCGCGCTTAAATGTATCGACAAACGCAAAGCAATCAGTTGACAGAAAACTCCAAAACGCCAATATCAACTTATCAGGGCCAAACTCAGCAATTTATGTCCTGTGCCCTGGCGCTGAATACGGCCCCAGCAAACGCTGGCCTACAGATCATTTTGCAAGCTTGGCTACCCAATTGGTTTCTAATAATCCCAACCATAACATCATCCTGCTTGGGAGCAAGAGCGATCAAATTCTTGGTAAGGAGATTGCCTCTCTAGCAAAGCAAGATTCCCATATTCATAATTGGTGTGGCAATACTTCTTTAGATGAAGCGATTGCTCTTATTGGAATGAGTAAGGCCGTTATTAGTAATGATTCTGGGCTAATGCATGTCGCAGCTGCACTCAGCATTCCACAGGTAGCGATCTTTGGCTCCAGTGATCCTATCCATACCCCACCCTTGTCTGAGAAGGCCAAAGTGATTTGGCTGAACTTGCCTTGTAGCCCTTGCCATAAAAAAGAATGCCCTTTAGGTCACTTAAAGTGCTTAAAAGATATCCTTCCTGAGCAAGTTTTGACTACACTCAGTACCTTATAGACGTCATTCAAACTAAAGCCCTACTCATGACAAAACTTGCCAGACTTTTTGATAATGCGGATGATGTTGTTGATGCTTGGCGCGATGCCTTAAAACATCGTGACGTTCAAGGCGCATTAGATATTTGGCTAGATGATGACTCTATTACCTGCGTTCTACCTGAAGGGCATCGCCTCAGTGGCCATGCAGAAATTCGTAAGGGTTTAGAAAGACTACTCTCTAAGCAGCCATTATTTTTAGAGCCAATTGCTTGCATTAGTCATACTATTTTGGGTGCTGCGATCTACGACACAACTGAAGCAGTACATCTCAGACCTGATCAAGTGGAAGCCGATTTTTTTCTGAACATTACTTTAGTCTTGTTGCAAGATAGTCAAGGATGGCGAATCGCTCATTTGCATGCTAGCCTTTCTACCGAAGAAACCTTTGATGCCCCGTCTACGCCTCACGGCTTGCATTAAGTTCCGCAATGGATGAGCAAGTTATTCGGTCTCTGATCAAGTGGCCTGATGTTCCTGATTGTTATGGCTGGCTTGCTTTAGATCGCCGTGGCCAATGGCGTATGCGTGATGAATTTACCCAGCAAAATAATCTTCCCGGTCAGGTCATTAAGCACCAGTCCCTCAATGAATTCATCTCCAGAAACTATGCACGAGATACGCAAGGTAAATACTTTTTTCAGAACGGTCCGCAGCGTGTATTCATTACGCTAGATGCCACGCCCTGGATAGTCAGAATGATTCCCAGCGATCAAGGCGTCAAACTATTAACGCAATGTCAAAGCCCAATAGAACCCACAGCAGCTCTCAGCGATGAGAAAGGCAATATTTATATCGTCGGAAATATCACTCAGGCAGTTTATGAAGAGAGTGATAGAGCGCAATTTAAGCTACAAACTACTGAGAGCATTGCCCTCTTGCATGATCACGATCTAGATCTTTTTTCTGAGTTAGCCACCCTTAAAGAAGAAGCTTGTAGCTTTGGAGGATCTTGGAGCTGGCATGGCAAACAACTGCCTCTAGATCCCATTCATTCATCAGAATTAGCCAATCGCTTTGATTACCTTGCTCAGCCTAGCGCCTAGGATAACAATCAGCTCATCACTATCCAGACTTATTCTTGCCTTGCTCTTTTAGTTCTTCTTGATACTGTCTTTGCATTTCACGTAAACGCGCATCAATACTCGAGCCTTGATAATAATCAGTGCCACCAGTAGCACGAGCAATCTTGAGCTGCTCGATTGCTGAAGGCCAAGCACCCTCAAGTGCATACTTTTCTCCAAGCGCATAGTGCCTTAAAGGAACATTTTTTGCCTGATCATAAGCATTGGAGAGTAAAGACCACCAGACCACTTCATTGGGTTGAAGACGGGTTCTAGTCTTTAACCAATTGATCGCATCATTGGTTTTTCCAAGCTTTAACTCTGCGTTAATCATCGCGACGCCAGCAGCATAGGATTGGGGAAAAGTATTGAGGGCGGTGTGGGCAATTTGCAGCGCTTCCTCATTCTTACCTTTCGCCAGAGCTAGTTCAGAGGAAGTGATATCAAGCGATAAGCTTTGCCTTTGAATCGGTGAGCCCGGAGCACTGGCCGATTGCGCTAACTTACGTGCTTGCTGCAAATAAGTCTCTGCTTGGTCTATTTTTCCTTGGCGCTGGGCAATCAAAGCAAGACCATAAGTGCCTTCCATCTGTTTGCCAATAGGAGCTTGCTTACTCAGACTTTCAAAAGTATTCCGTAGATCATATAGTCCACTAGATGAACCAGATTGCTCCATGCGAGCACGTGCTTTTATAAAATAAAACTCTACTGCAGTAGGTACATTTCTGGCAGGCACCATACGTACTCGATCTTGCATCTCTGCAATACGATCGGTGGTTAATGGATGGGTGCGCACATAGCCTGGGACACCTTTGTCCATAATCCCGGTAATTTTTTGTAGTCTTTGGAAAAAAGCGGGTGCGCCATTCACGTCATACCCACTCGCTTCCAGAATCTGAAAGCCAATACGATCTGCTTCACGCTCAGCGTCCCGTGAGTAAGACAGTTGATTACTAATAGCGGCTGCCTGTCCTCCTTGCATCAGCCCTGCACCAGCCGAAGGGTTGCGAGACATCGCCAAAGCACCAAGCACCATACCTGCAATAGCGATCATGGTATTGGTAGCTTGTTTATCCATTTGACGAGCCAGGTGCCGCTGCAAAACATGTCCTGTTTCATGGCCCATGACTGAAGCTACTTCAGAGTCAGACTCTGCGTTCACGATCAAGCCCGTATGAAATCCAATAAATCCACCAGGTAATGCAAATGCATTAATTGTGCTGTCTTTGACCGCAAAGACTTCAAAGTTATAGGCGCCACTACCTTGTTCATTTGCACCCCCAAGTTGTAATTTCTTGGCGGCTTGCAATAGGCGTCGCTCCATTTGATTGAGGTAATCATAGAGAGGCCAGTCATTGGAGTAATCCACGTCTGGACGAATCTGGCGCATGATCATCTCGCCATATTTACGCTCATCAATTCGGCTCAGGGAATCACCTCCAGGATCGCCCATATCAGGCAATACCAAAGTTGGCTGGGTTTGCAAACTACTCCGGTTTGGAGCATTAGCAGGCCTTGCATCGGGAGACTGCATGAGACCTCTGAGATTTTGTATGGCAGCCGAATCACCCTGAACAGAAACATCCCCTACAGGCGCAGGTATTGGTGGAGCAGCAAAGGCAGGGGAAGTGCCAGAACAAGCTAGCGCCAGCATCAATTGGATGGCTAATAAACGTCGAATAAAGGAAATTTTGCCTACTGGCTTTATCACTTGCATCCCTATATGGTAAAACTTATCCCATGAACAAACTAACTCATTTTGATGCCAGCGGCCAAGCTCATATGGTCAATGTAGGCGATAAGCCTAATACCCATAGAGTCGCTGTGGCTACAGGCAAGATCACCATGCTCCCCCAGACCTTTGAAATGGTAGAGGCTGGAAGCCATAAAAAGGGGGATGTTTTAGGAATCGCCCGAATTGCGGGTATTCAGGCATCCAAGAAAACATCAGATCTCATCCCACTTTGTCACCCCCTGGCCCTAAGCCATGTCAGCCTAGAATTTCAGCTAAATAAGGCTGAAAGCAGCATCACCTGCCAAGTTAAAGCAGAAACCACTGGCCCAACGGGCGTTGAAATGGAAGCCCTCACCGCAGTCCAAGTCGCCCTACTCACTATCTACGATATGGCGAAGTCAGTCGATAGAGGTATGGTCATGGGTGATGTCAAGCTCTTAGAAAAGAGTGGCGGTAAGAGTGGGGAGTGGAAGGCCGCTTTGTAGTTACTAATTTATTAGGGCCCAAAAAAGAAACAGTAAAAACTAAAGCCCAAGCCTGTCCCACTGAGGAGCAGAAAAGGTGGCAACACTAAACAAAAATCAAAACATCGCAAAAAATGGCCTTAAAAAAGGCAGCGTCCGATTCTTAAAAAATTAATAGAAGATCGATGTTGTAGATAAAATTAATCTAGGTACTTAACAAGGAGCTCCTTAGCGGCAAATTCTGATGCAATGGGGGAAAGATGATTAGTATCAAACGAAGTTAAGCCAGTGTAAATGTCACTTCCTAAAAATACCATGCATCCCTCATCCCTGCAAAAAAGCCCAATTAAATCTATATATTGCTTTTGCGAATTCGGCTGAAATTGTTTTTTTGCTATGGCATCTGATGCTAAGTTTTCAAAATTTAAATCGGCTTTACTATATCTATCAACTCTAAGCCAACCTCTACGCATCACAATTTTAGGTAATTTTGCAGTCCATTCAGGTGATTTTCCTAGATACAGTACTTTTTTAACGCCCATTTTGATTAACTCGTTAAATAAAACATCTACCTTTGCTGGGTCCCAAGCATCCCTTTGAGCGAGCAAAACAATTTCTGGATGAAATTTTTTAATTTGCGATGTAGCAAACGCATTATTTTTAGTGCACTCGTCTTGATGCTCCCCAGAAGCTAGAACGAGCGCTGGATTGCACCCTGGAGCTGCAATTAGCAGCGACTCCCAATTTGACTTTATGGATTGATTAATCCCGTAACTCATCATCCGAGCATGAGAATCACCCCAAACTAAGATTTTCTTTTTTTGTGAATTTAAGGGCATACATTCTTCACTGTAATATTTACAAGTAAACCCTTGAATAAAGCCTTCGTCCTGCGCCCATCCACCACCATCCAACTTTTCTAAATCAACAGGGTTTGCATTTTTTAATACAACTGAACGGAAAGCAAGGCCATCCCGAGCATGGATATTCCAGCCAATAAAAGCAACCACAATCATGAAGATAGTTAATACAATAGTTTTTTGTGGTCTAAATTTTTTTTGCTTAATAGGCTTTTCAACATATCTATATGTGAGCAGCGCTAAAATCAAAGCAAAAATGATGGCGCATGCCCTTACCC
>CAJARE010000158.1 GCA_903944255.1 uncultured beta proteobacterium | reverse complement strand
TGCGTAATACTCGCTCATGTGACGCTTAAATGCCTCTGTCACCGGCAAACGCGAATCAACCCATGCCATCACTTTCTGAGCAGCTGATGCATCAGCTGGAACTACTTTTTCATGAAATGCCATTTATTTCCCCTTAGGCTTTCTTGTCTTCGCCAACCAGAATCATGGTGTCGCTCAAATACATATGCGGCGGCACTTCAAGATTATCTGGGGCTGGTTTGTTTTTATAGACACGGCCTGCCATATCAAAAGTCGATCCATGACATGGGCAAAGGTAGCCACCTGGCCATGTATTTGGTAATGAAGGTTGTGCACCTGCTTCAAATTTAGGCGTTGGAGAGCAGCCTAAGTGAGTGCAAATGCCTACCACTACAAAATACTCAGGCTTAATTGAGCGCCATTGATTTTGGGCATATGTCGGTGTGTATTGAGCTGGATCCCGCAAAGAATTAGGATCTGCGAGCTCTGCGTCAATTTTAGACAGCTCAGCAACTTGCTCAGGAGTGCGGCGCACAACCCAAACTGGCTTACCGCGCCATTCAACCATTCTCATTTCATCTGGCTTCATGCCAGAAATATCAATCTCAACAGCAGCTCCAGCGGCTTTAGCGCGCTCGGAGGGCTCAAAACTGTTTACAAAAGGGTAAATGGCTGCAGCTGCACCAGCACCGCCGACCGCTGAGGTGGCGATCAACCATTTACGACGATCCTTGTCCATAGAGGGCTTGTCACTCATTTACAAAATTCCTAGAAAGGGTATTTATGGGTAAAAATTGCTTAAAGGTAGGATTTTAAAGTAAAAAGTGGGGTAAGTAAGAAAGTTATGGGGTTAATCTCGAGTTAATCAGTATTCAGGCAAAAAGGAAGGTAATTATGGCCGTTTTAAAGGAATTTCGGGACTTTGCAGTCAAGGGCAATGTCATTGATTTAGCAGTGGGCGTCATTATTGGTGGGGCTTTCGGAAAAATCGTTGAGTCTTTGGTCAATGACATCGTGATGCCAGTCATTTCTACCCTTTTAGGGGGTCATATTGACTTCACTAACCTATTTGTTGTTTTAGGCAATATTCCGGAAGGAATTCCTAGAACATATGACGCGCTCAAGAAAGCAGGTATTCCCATTTTTGCGTATGGCAATTTCATTACGATTTCCATCAATTTCATTATTTTGGCTTTTGTTATTTTTCAAATGATCAAAATCGTTAATAAGATTCGACTCATCGATACGCCAGCGCCACCAACACCAGAAGACATTGTGTTACTTCGTGAAATTCGTGATAGCCTCAAAAAATAAAAACTGAAAAGTCAATCAATGTTCAATCGCCTTTGGCTGCTCTTTGCGCAAGTGATCACCATTTTTTTGGCGGCTTGGTTCATTACGATGATCCTAAAACCAAGTTGGCTCAGTGGTATAAAAAATGGTTCACTAGTAGAAAGCATTACCTTAAAGGAAGGCTTTTACGACGGTAGTAGTCTGAGTCCCGGCTCGTATCATGAGGCTGTAAAAAAATCGATGCCTGCTGTTGTCAATATTTTCACTAGCAAAGCCTCAACTAAACCGAAGTCTCGCAAAGGTAATAATTCTGCTGATCCATTATTTAAATTCTTCTTTGGTGATCAACCGCCAGATGAAGAGCCCAGCTCCAGCCTAGGCTCGGGGGTGATAGTCAGTCGCGAAGGAATCATTCTGACTAACCATCATGTGATTAGTGATGCGAGTGAGATTGATGTGGCACTGGCCGATGGGCGCAAATTAAAAGCCCAAGTCATTGGTAGTGACCCAGAAACTGATATTGCTGTTTTAAAGATTGATGCGAAAAATTTACCAACCCCTATCACGCTTGGAAAAATAGAGTCGGTGCATGTAGGAGATGTCGTACTTGCCATCGGTAATCCGTTTGGTGTTGGTCAAACCGTTACTTCTGGAATCGTTTCAGCGCTAGGCCGAGATCATGTCGGCATCAATACTTTTGAAAACTTTATTCAAACAGATGCGGCCATTAACCCTGGTAATTCAGGTGGTGCGCTAATTGATACTCGCGGCAATCTGATCGGCATTAACACTGCAATCTTTTCTAATAATGGAGGTTCAATGGGAATTGGTTTTGCGATTCCTGTGAGTCTGGCTAAACAGGTAATGGAATCCATCGTCAGTAATGGCTCTGTCACTCGTGGCTGGATTGGTGTGGAGCCTCAGAACCTCTCCAAAGAGTTAGCTGAATCACTTGGTCTTGCAGGCGCTACTGAGGGGGTACTACTATCAGGCGTGCTTGAAGGCGGGCCCGCTGATCGCGGCGGAGCTAAACCTGGCGATGTTCTCATTTCAGTAAACAACCAAGCGACTAAGGATGTCAGACAGCTACTGAATCAAATTGCGCAACTAGGACCAGGCAATGAGGCCACCATTAAAGTTTTGCGTAAGGGCAAAGCACTAGAGCTCACAGTCAAAATTGGTAAGCGCCCAAAACCTAAAATGCAGGGCCAATAAAGAGGCGCCCCTAAATTTAGTGTGACAGTATCTTAGATAAGAAATCTTTTGCTCTTGCAGAGCGCGCTTCAGGATTGCCAAAAAATTCATCTTTGCTGCAATCCTCAAGAATTCTTCCGTGATCCATAAAAATGACTCGGTTGCCTACTTTGCGTGCAAATCCCATTTCATGGGTCACGCAGCACATCGTCATGCCTTCATTAGCCAACTTGACCATGACATCTAAAACTTCGCCAACCATCTCTGGGTCTAATGCAGAAGTCGGCTCATCAAACAACATTAAGATAGGATCCATGCTGAGCGCACGTGCAATTGCCACTCGCTGTTGTTGTCCACCAGACAGTTGGCCAGGGTATTTATCTTTTTGTGCGATTAAACCAACCCTTTCAAGATACTTCAAGCCATGGGTTTTAGCTTCATCAGTAGAACGCCCTAATACCTTAATTTGAGCAAGTGTTAGGTTTTCGGTAACGCTTAAATGCGGAAATAATTCAAAATTTTGAAACACCATACCAACCCGAGCGCGCAACTTAGGCAGGTTGGTTTTTGGATCATGCAAAGCAATGCCGTCTACCGTAATTTCTCCAGCCTGAAAAGGCTCTAAAGCATTAATGGTTTTGATCAGTGTAGATTTGCCTGATCCAGATGGGCCACAAATCACTACAACCTCACCCTTATTGATTGAGGTGCTGCAATCTGTCAGAACCTGAAAAGAGCCATACCATTTAGAAACGTTTTGAAGTTCAATCATGAGGGTCTATGTAATTGGTAGCAAGGATAAAAATAAATTAGCGAATGATCGCCACTTTGGACTGAATTTTACGAACAACTTTAGAAAGTGAAAAGCAAATGACAAAATAGGTTGCTGCTGCCAAAACATAAGTCTCAATTGGCCTGCCATAGTTCTTGCCAGCAATCTCAAATCCCTTAAGCAAGTCATAGGCGCCAATCGCGTAAACCAATGAAGTATCTTGAAACAAGATAATGGTTTGGGTCATAAATACTGGAATCATGTTGCGAAATGCCTGCGGCAACACAATCAATCGCATGTTCTGTCCGTAATTCATGCCCAATGCCTCAGCAGCATAGGTTTGCCCTCTAGGCACCGACTGAATACCAGCACGCACAATTTCAGAAAAGAAAGCCGCCTCAAAAGCAATGAACGTAATCGTGGCCGATAGGTCAGCACCGATGGGCTTACCAATTAACATGGGGATCAGTAGGAAGAACCACAAAATCACCATGACCAATGGAATGGAGCGCATGGTATTGATATAAATGGTGGCTGGATAAACTAATATAGGTTTGCCTGATAAACGCATGAGCGCCAAAAAGGTGCCCACCACAATTCCGCCAATCGTAGCAATGACTGTGAGCTGAACACTAAATATCAACCCTTTGACAATGTAGTTGGTAAATAATTCCCAGTTATAGAAGCTTAGATCTAGACTCAGCATATCAAGGTCAATTAATGAGCCAAACTAGCATCATTAGATGCGCTGATAAATCCGGGTATACGGCTTCTCTTTTCAATGAGCGCCATTACCCGATTTACACCAAAGGCAGAAAGAGCATATAGCCCAGTCACTGCCAAATAGATTTCAACACCACGCGAGGTCTCTTCTTGTGCTTGCATTGCAAATAAAGTGAGCTCAGGAACAGATACCGCAAAAGCAACGGAAGAATTTTTAATTGCGTTCATGCTCTCAGAAGTGAGCGGTGGAATCACAATGCGAAGTGCCATCGGCAAAATGATGTAGCGATACGTTTGACTAGTAGTCATCCCCAATGCAGTAGCAGCAGCACGCTGACCGCTAGGCAATGACTGAATACCTGCCCTGACCTGCTCTGCAATTCGGGCTGAAGTGTAAAAACCAAGAGCAATACTGACCAACCAATATGATGGGAGAAGCTTTAAAGGCAAAATAAACGAAGGGATCACGTGGTACCAAAGGAATACTTGGACCAAGACAGGAATATTTCTAAACAACTCGACCCAAGCAGTAGCAAAACGGACGAGTGTCCTACTGCCCCTTCCAGTATCCGGAAGAGTTCGCAAGGTACCCATAACGGCACCCACAATCAATGCAATAGCAAGACCTAGAGCAGCAACTGCTAGAGTCCAGCCCCATGCCTTCATCAGCCAATCTAAGTAACTAGGATCAGCGTTTTGGCCTAGCCCAAATAATGAGGAGAAGCAGTGGTCAACTACTTCTCCATCTAAGGTGCTTTTACAAAAGACACCAAAATCTAACGCCATAGATTATTTTTTCTGCGCGTAATCTTCTGCTGGCTTGTCATTTAAGTTAGCCCAAGCATTTTTGGTAGCAGGTGATAACTCAAGACCAACTACAACATTTTTTGGCGGAATTGGCTTTAAGAACCACTTATCCCAAAGTGCAGGCATTCTTCCGTTTGCAACCATCTTGGCAATTGCTGCATTTACTGCGGCCTTAAATTCTGGATCATTCTTAGGAACCATAATTGCAATTGGCTCAGTACTCAAAACCTCACCAACAATTTTGAAATCTTTTGGATTTTTAGCGCTAGCAATGTTACCGGCCAAGATTGATCCGTCCATCACGAAAGCATCAGCCCGGCCAGATTCCAAAAGCAAGAAACTATCAGCATGGTCTTTACCAAAGACTTCGTCAAAGTTCACGCCATTGGCTTTTTCATGCTTACGCAATAATTGAACTGAGGTAGTACCAGTAGTAGTGGCTACTTTTTTACCGGCTAACTGCGATATTGAGTTAATGCCTGAATTGGCTTTAACAGCGATGCGCACCTCTTCAACATATAAGGTATTTGCAAACCCAACATCTTTTGCACGATTAGCGTTGTTTGTTGTTGTACCGCACTCAATGTCAACCGTACCGTTTTGTACCAAAGGTACGCGATTTTGCGACGTCACTGGTTGGTAATTGATGCGCAAAGTACTCATGCCCAACTTGTCTTTAATGTCATTCAAAATCATGCGGCAGGCTTCAACGTGATAACCATCAAAACGACTATCACCCGTGGTGTAGGACATCGGAATAGAAGACTCACGAACGCCCATAGTGACTGCGCCAGATGATTTAATTTTGTCCATCGTGGCACTTGCTGCAAGCGCAGTACCAGAGATAGCAACGAGGGCTGTAACGGCCAATATTTGGCTGATTTGTTTCATTTTCATAAGATGCTCTTCCAATAATGTAAGTGGTGAACTAACAACTTTTAGCTGCTTTTACTTCAAAATTTAATAAATAGTCAAAAATGACATTTGGGGCTTAATTTAGCATCATCTAGTCTCCATGACAATGCTCGTTCCTCCTAAGGGAAAAGAGGTAAAAACGACTACAGCATTGATTTCAGCAATTTATGGACAATAGGCAAATGTCCCAACTGATCCATAAAATCCTTGAAGCTCTTCATCAAAATGCTGATGTCTTGCCTAAAGCCCTTATTCAAGAGGCGGCTAAGGAAAAAGCTGAGAATTTGGATCTCTTATTTAATATTGGGATTGAATGTGCCCAGAACAATAGGCTGAAGCAGGCCCTCTGTATATTCAATGAGTTAGCCCTCATTAACAAAGGGGACCCTAGTCTTTTTTATAACCTAGGGCTGATTTCCTCGCTCATGAATGAGCATCAGCAAGCCTTGAAATTCTATGATCTTGCCCTGAACTTAGACAATCAGGATCCTGCTATCCACATTAATCGTGGGGCTTCTCTAAATGAACTTAAACAATATGAAGGCGCCATAGCCTCTTTAAATAGGGCTATAGCTCTTAACCCCAATATCGCTGAGGCTTGGTCCAACAAAGGTACAGCGCTAAATGAACTCAAACGCCATGAAGCAGCATTGGCTGATTACGACAAGGCCCTTGCACTGAACCCTCAACATGTGGAGGCTTGGTCGAACAAGGGGGTTAGCTATGCAGAGCTCAAATGCTACGAAGAAGCCTTAGCGCATTACGACAAGGCTATTGAATTGAACCCCCAATATATCGAGGCTTGGTCAAATAAGGGTACCGCCCTTAGCGAACTAAAGCATTACGAAGCAGCAGCTAAAAGCTTTCATCAAGCACTCGTTCTGAACCCGGAACTTCCTTTTGGAAAAGGCATGTTATTGCACGCCAAGATGTTGGCATGTGACTGGCAAGGCGTAGATGGCTTATATCAATCGATTTGTCAGAACCTTACTGAAAATAAAAAGTCAGCTGATCCCTTTGGGTTTCAGGGAATCTGTAACGATGAACTTCTACTTCAGAAATGTGCAGAAATATTTTCAAATACAAAATTTCCCGCTTCACCACAATTTGACTTTGAACACTTAAAAAGAGAGGGTGGGAAAATTCGGATTGGCTATCTCTGCGGAGAATTCAGGGAGCAAGCCACGGCAATTCTCATGACCGAGATTTGGGAACTTCACGATAAAAGTCGATTTGAAATAATTGCTTTTGATAATGGCTGGGATGATAAAAGCCTCAGGAGAAAAAGAATAGAAGCGGCGTTTGACGAATGGATTGATATCTCCAGGATGTCAGACGATCAAGCGGCAGCCTTCATTGCTGATAAAGAAATTGATATCTTAGTCAATTTAAATGGTTTCTTTGGTAAACCAAGACAGGGTATCTTTGCAAAAAAACCTGCTCCAATTCAGGTCAACTATCTTGGTTTTCCTGGAACCATTGGTAGCGCTTATATGGATTATCTGATTGCTGACAATGTCGTTATCCCAAAGGAGAGTCGGCAATACTATACGGAGAAAATTGTTCATCTTCCGCATTGCTACCAAGCGAATGATTCAAGCCGGAAAATAGATGGGAGAAAATTTAGCAAAAAGGAATTAGGCTTGCCCGAAGAGGGTTTTGTCTTTTGCTGCTTTAACAATAGCTACAAAATTCTTCCCCAAATGTTTGATATCTGGATGAGACTGCTTCGCTCGGTACCAGGCAGTGTTCTGTGGCTCATTGAAGACAATCCAGATGCTACCTGTCATCTACAACAAGAAGCTCAAGCAAGAGGTATTAGTGCTGCACGCATCATTTTTGCGAAACGGGTGCCGCTTTCAGAACATTTAGGAAGACATCAATGTGCAGACCTCTTCTTAGACACTTTGCCCTATAACGCCCATACCACTGCGAGTGATGCCTTATGGGCTGGCCTGCCAGTTTTGACCTGCACCGGAACTTCTTTTGCAGGCAGGGTTGCCTCTAGCATGTTGACCGTCTTAGATCTACCTGAGCTCATTACCACTTCTGTTGCTCAATATGAATCCTTAGCTTATGAGCTCGCAAGTCAGCCAGAAAAATTGCAGCAAATTAAAACCAAGCTAGCTAAAAATCGTCTTCCCTCACCGCTGTTTAATGCAGATTTAATGGCCAGAGAATTAGAAAGCGCATATCTGGCAATGTACAATCGATTTCAGGAGGGCTTGCCTCCTGAGCACATCAATTTGACTTAGTTTCCACCAATACAAGCAACTGGCAGATCTGCGAATGGCGTGCCTTGAATGCAGTTCACTCCCTTAGTAGAGGTACTGCTCGCCAAGCAGCCACTTAAGCTTAGAGTAGCAATAGCCAATAAAGCTATGAGTTTTGTTTTATTCATTATTTATCCAATTGGTTATTTGAAGCTGATTTTCCCATAAATATTTTACCCAAAGAAAAACCCACCGTGTTTCCACGGTGGGTTCATTTACAACTGATTTCTAAATTTAATGCTAGCTCATTGTATTAACTGAGGCTAGCCTTAAATTAGAAAGTGTGACGTACGCCAACTGCGAATGAAGATACATTCAAAGCTGGGTTAACAGGCTGAGCAGAGCTCATGTTGTTTGTACCGTAGATACCATAAACGTTAGTACGCTTAGATAAATAGTAGTT
>CAJARE010000157.1 GCA_903944255.1 uncultured beta proteobacterium | reverse complement strand
TCTGGATATGGGCTGCTAATACTGCGCTGGATTACATCGGTCAGGCTCGCTTACTACTTTCTCATGTTGGGGAGCTAGAGGGTAAGGGTAGGGATGAGGACCAATTGGCCTTTCTGCGTAATGAACCCGCCTTTCGAAATCTCACCATTTGTGAGCTACCAAATCATGATTTTGCTAGGACTATCCTTCGTAACTTTTTGTTCAGCGGTTTTCAGTTATTAATTTGGGAAGCCTTGCAAAACTCCTCTGATACTCAATTAGCTTCTATCGCTGAAAAAAGTATTAAAGAGAGTCGATATCACTTCAACCATTCTGGAGAATGGGTAGTTCGTTTAGGGGATGGCACTGAGGTTTCACATGCCAAAGCTCAAGAGGCGCTCAATTATTTGTGGCCCTATACGAACGAATTATTTGCATCAACTGAGGCTGATAATGAAGTTGGCGATGCCAAGATTGGCCCAGTTTGGAGTGAGTTAAAGAGTGCATGGTTAAGTTTGGTAAAGCCGGTAATCGACGAGGCCTGCTTGGCGTTGCCGGACGACACACCGTTTGCAAGTTATGGAAAGTTTGGTCGCCACAGTGAGCATTTAGGGCATATATTGGCTGAAATGCAATATATGCAACGCTGCTATCCTGGCGCTCAATGGTAATGGGCAAGAAGGGCATATGACGCTTTCGCTTGCTCACGCCTGGAAGGTTTTAGAGGCAGTTCCAGATCCCGAAATTCCGGTTATCACCATAACGGATTTGGGGATTGTGCGAGACCTTATTCAGGACGGCGGGGCTTTTAAAGTTGTTGTTACACCGACCTACAGTGGGTGTCCTGCAACTGAATTTATTGAACACAGTATCAAAACTGCTTTATTAGATGCTGGTGCGCAATCAGTTACTTTAGAAATTCAATTGTCTCCAGCCTGGACAACTGATTGGCTTAACCCTGATGCCAGGGAAAAGTTAAAGCGATACGGTATTGCCCCGCCTTCTTGCACCACCCAAGTTTCAACCAAAAAAGAGCAAGTCATTCAGTTTATGCCGCGTCAAAAAGATGTTGTTGAATGCCCACGCTGCAATTCTAAAAATAATGAGAGGTTATCGGAGTTTGGAGCGACTGCCTGTAAGGCTCTATATCGCTGCCTGGACTGCAGAGAACCATTTGAGTACTTTAAGCCGATTTAATTGTTGGAGAAATAAATATGACACCCAAATTTCATGCCCTAACTATTGCCCAAGTTAGACAAGAGTCTAGCGAGGCTATTAGCGTTCTTTTTAATATCCCAAAAGAACTTGAAGAAGATTATCAATTTATCCAGGGTCAACATGTCACCTTGAAGTCTGAGGTGAACGGTCAGGAATTAAGAAGGTCGTACTCCATTTGCTCCGGTATAAATGATGGCGAAATTAGAGTAGCCATTAAAAAGGTTCCTGGCGGCGCTTTCTCTAGTTGGGCCAACGCTGCCCTTAAGGCGGGCGATCAGATTGAGGTGATGACGCCTGAGGGAAAGTTTCATACACAATTAAATTCTAATAATAAAAAGCATTATGTTGCTTTTGCGGCGGGTAGTGGTATTACGCCTATCCTCTCCATTATTAAAAGCACGCTCAAGAATGAGCCAT
>CAJARE010000156.1 GCA_903944255.1 uncultured beta proteobacterium | reverse complement strand
GCTACAACGACCCGATTCGCCAGCTTTAGTGGGCCACGGGGGCTATTTAGGGTGTATTCAGAGAAGAGAAGACTCATAAGGGACCTTTAAAAAACTCACAAAATGTAACAAATTACCAAAACAGACTTATCGCGATAAAATAGTATAAAAGCAGAATAAACGAGACAACAAAGTCCTGCAAAACATTAGACTCACTCTCTTTATCATTTATCTAACACCCTTTAAATAATAAGCACAAATGACTATGAATGCACCACAAGCTTTTGCATCAAAAAATGATACTGGCCACTACGTTGGCGGCAAGCTCGTCAACCCCAAGGATGGACGTTTTTCTGACGTATACAACCCTGCCCACGGATCTGTTGCCCGCAGAGTTGCTTTAGCTAGCCGCAAAGAGGTTGATGCGGCTGTGGCGGTGGCTCAAGAGGCATTTGTGAGTTGGGGCCAAACAAGCCCATTGCGCCGGGCCCGCATCATGTTCAAATTCCTTGAACTGATGAATGCCAATCGTGATGAATTGGCTGCCATCATTACCGCCGAGCACGGAAAAGTATTTACTGATGCCCAAGGCGAAGTCACACGTGGCATTGAAATCCTAGAATTTGCCACAGGTATCCCAGAATTACTCAAAGGTGACTACACCGAACAGGTTTCTACAGATATTGATAACTGGGTGATGCGCCAACCACTAGGGGTTGTCGCTGGAATTACCCCATTTAACTTTCCTGTGATGGTGCCAATGTGGATGTATCCAATGGCAATAGCCTGTGGCAACACATTTATCCTCAAACCCAGTCCTACAGATCCATCTGCCGCATTATTTATGGCAAAACTCTTAAAAGATGCTGGCTTACCAGATGGTGTCTTTAACGTTGTTCAAGGCGATAAAGAAGCAGTAGATGCCTTAATTGAAAATCCAGACGTTAAGGCTGTGAGCTTCGTTGGTTCTACCCCGATTGCAAACTATATTTATGAGCGTTGTGCCCACTTTGGTAAACGTTCACAGGCCTTAGGCGGCGCTAAGAATCATATGGTGATCATGCCCGATGCCGATATCGATAAAGCAATTGACGCGCTGGTGGGTGCCGCTTACGGCTCAGCTGGAGAGCGCTGTATGGCAATCTCTGTTGCAGTCTTAGTTGGTGATGTAGCTGAGAAAATCATGCCTAAACTGATTGAGCGTACCAAAACCTTGAAAGTTAAAAATGGTATGGAGCTAGATGCTGAGATGGGACCGATTGTGACAAAGGCTGCACTAGAGCGTATTACTGGATACATTGAGAGTGGCATAGCTTCTGGAGCAAAACTTTTGGTAGATGGGCGAGGCCTGAAGGTTGCGGGTCATGAGAATGGCTTTTACATTGGTGGCACCCTATTTGACAATGTCACCCCTGATATGAAAATCTACTTAGAAGAAATTTTTGGCCCTGTACTTTCATGTGTGCGAGTAGCAAGCTTTACTGATGCCCTCAATTTAGTCAACTCTTGTGAGTTTGGTAATGGAGTTGCTTGCTTTACTAGCGATGGCAATATCGCTCGTGAATTTGCTCGAAGAGTTCAGGTTGGAATGGTTGGTATCAATGTACCTATTCCAGTACCAATGGCTTGGCATGGTTTTGGTGGTTGGAAAAAATCAATATTTGGTGACATGCATGCTTATGGCAAAGAAGGCGTGCGCTTTTATACCAAGCAAAAAAGTGTCATGCAGCGCTGGCCGGAAAGTATTGCTAAGGGTGCAGAATTCGTTATGCCAACATCGAAATAAACACTTCTTACTCAAACTCAAAAGTGACCTCAGGGTCACTTTTTTTATCCTAAAAAACTTCAGATTAGTGGGTTGGAAAAACGACTCTTCTTTCAATTGCCCTTGCAAACAAAACAATCACAGAAACCATTGCCAGGTAAACAATTGCAGTGAGTAAGTAAGCTTTAAAGAACTGAAAGTTACTTGCAGCCAATTCTTGCATTCGCGCAAAAAACTCCGTGTATTGGATCAGAAAGGCCACAGAACTATCTTTTAGGTTAGCAATGACTTGATTGGTTAATGCTGGAACAGATAACCTTAGCACCTGAGGCAAGGTAATGAGCTGAAAGATTTGAAAAGGGCTAAAGCCCTGTGCTGCAGCAGCCTCTAGTTGAATAAAATTCAATCCGTTATAAGCTGTTTTCATATAAGCAGCGTTATATGCAGCCACATTTAATGTAAATCCAATGGCGGCAACATGAAAAGGATCCATTCGCAGACCCCATTGCGGTAGTCCGTAGTACATTAAAAATAATAAAACAATGAGAGGCATACCAATAAAAAACGAGATATATGAATTGATTGCAGTACGAATGAAGGCATTTTTACTAGTCGAAAGGTAAAAGACCACGATCCCAAGTAACAAGCCGGTAATGCTAATAAAGCCTGCAAGCTTCAATGTATTGACGAGGCCCATCAATATTAAGGGCATCTGAGTGATGAGATCTGCTTCAAAGATCTTCCATGTATTCATTTCATGGCATCCTTATTACCAAAAAATGCATGGATATCAGGATCAGATGTATCACTCATCAGGATTGAAATCTTTTCATCCGCCCGAATGACGCCCTTGTCTAAGAACATGACCGTATCGGAAATATTTTGAGCAAGCGCCAAATCATGAGTCACACAGAGCATTGTAATACCCGCCTCATGGAGACGATTGATTAAATCGGCGACATCACGTGACATGATTGGATCAAGCGCTGAAGTAGGCTCATCTAATATCAGCACCGCTGGATCCATAGCTAAGGCTCGGGCAATCGCTACTCGTTGCTGTTGTCCTCCCGAAAGTTGGGCTGGATACTTATGCTGATGAATTGACATATCAAATTTTGACAAGGTATCTAAGGCCTTCTCATTTGCCTCTGGTTTTTTCATACCCTCTAATACTTTTAAGGCCAATGTCACATTTTCCAAAACGGTTAGGTGGCTATACAAGGCAAATTGTTGGAATACAAAGCCAATTTGCTTACGTAATGCCCTTACATCAACATCAAGACCAGCAACTTCTTTGCCGCGAAACAAAATAGATCCTGAGGTGGGATCTTCAAGACGATTAAGACAATGCAATATCGTAGACTTACCTGAGCCAGAGGAACCCATCAAGACTCGGACTGCCCCATCCTCTACATCAAAATTGATGTCCGATAGAACAACTTGCTCGCCATACACTTTTTTGAGATCACGAACCTGAATTAATGGCACGAAGAAGCCCCTCTGAATCTAATCCTTGAGTTCATCATGCTTTACCCAGTCCTGGAATTTGATAATGACGATTAATTAACTGAATACCAAATAATAAAAATCGATAAATAGCGAAATAGAGTATGCCAACGACAAAATAAATCTCAACACCACGCAAAGTTGTAGAGGTTAAGGCAATTGCCTGCTTAGTAATCTCAGGAATACCCACGGTATAAGCAAATGGAGAATACTTTAGGACAGATGTAAATTCATTAATCATGCCTGGCACTGAAAAACGAAGCATCTGTGGCAAATCTATATACCAAAGCACCTGTAATTTACTCATTCCCACTGCTTGGCCCGCCAAAATTTCATCGGCATTCACTGAATTGAATGCGCCACGAAATACTTCAGCAAGATAAGCAGAGGTCACCAAGCCAAGACTAAGTGCCATCGCCATCAAAGGCGGTACTTTGAGACCCACGCTCGGTAAGCCAAAATACACCATGAAAAGGAGGACCAAAACTGGAACACCCCTAAAGATATAGGTATAGATATCAATCAGTGGGGTTACACCAGGAATTTTTAGACGACGCAGGCTGGCTAAGGTAAGGCCAATGACCAAGCCTGTTGCACTACAGACTAATGTAACAATGACAGTGTAAGAAATTCCTTGCGCTAATTGCGCAAGGATGTCATAAAAATTCACAAAGAAGCCTTATAAAACTAAAAACTAATTCATCCATTTATCTAGGATAGCCTTGACTTTATCTGGGCCAAGTTCTTTTAAGTAGGCATTGAAATCATCGCGCAACTTCGATCCTTTGGCAAAAGCAAAACCAAGCTTGTCATACCCGCTAAAGACATAATCACTTTCAATAGGCAACTTCATTTTATTAATAAAGTTAGCCAGAACCGGTTCTTCAATGAAAGCAAGATCAATATTGCCATTTTGCAGATCAGTAATGACCTCAGTATAAGAAGGATAGAGCTTTACCTTGCTTAAAGAGTAGTAACCTTTTGGCTCTAACTCATTGCGAATCAGATCGTCATAAGCCATACCGCGTGGATAGCCGATCTTATATTTTTTAAGCTCATTCAAATCCTTGATTTGAATGTTACGATTTTTCATACTCACCAAATGCCAAGCATTATCGTAATATGGCTGTGAAAAATCCATGACTTCTTTGCGTTTATCTGTAATGGATATGCCTGAAAAGGCCACATCGGCTTGGCCACTAGAAACTGCGCCTAGCATTCCCTGCCAATCGTATGGTGTCACTTTAAGAGTGCAAGAGCGGGATTTGCAATAACCATCAAAAATATCCATATCGACACCAACAATCTTGCCGTTTTGTTCAAATACCATGGGTGGTGAGGCTGGCGATACTGCCACTTTAATTTCTTTTGAATCAGATTTAGAGCATGCAGTGATACCTAAAGCCATAAGAGAGACTATTAGAGCCAGAAAAATGCGTTTCATTCGCGTATCCCCATTCATCAAATTGGGTCCCAAAGGACATCCTAACAAGTATATGGGATTTGTTAAAATGCTTACTGGAGTGTATTTTTAAATGCAGGGATCATGGGAACTGCCAAGACTTCGATGCCCTCATCCCTGAGAGACTCAGCCTCATCTAAAGTAGTTTGCCCCCGAATGCTCCGTTCAGGTGCTTCTTTGTAATGAATTTTTCGGGCCTCTTCTGCAAAGGCCTCACCAACATCCTCAGATCGGCCCATTAAATCGCGCATGCCTTTTAAGAAAGCTGCTTGAACCTGGGCTTCAAGCGCAGAGTGATCCTGACCAGTAAGAGCAACGACTTCACCACTTAAATGAGCGCTCTTGGGCTGCGCTACAGAGAGCTCTGTGGAAGATGATTTAGCGAGATGTGGCGCAGAGGGCATCCGTGTAATTTGAGTGCTGTCACAAACTGGGCATGCCAAGATACCCTGATCTTGCTGGGCAAGACAATCAGCTTCAGAGGCAAACCAACCTTCAAAGCGGTGATCTAAAGGACAGGCGAGGTTATAAACTTTCATAAGACCTATATCGGGGCAAAAGTACCAAATTCAATACCCTCTATTTTAATGGGTTTTGAAAGTTCTTATTTGATGGGTTGAGGTTTTACAAGTCCTTGGCGATAACGGTCAAGCCAATAGGCTGATATGGTAGTTTTCACATCCGTGATCTCACCACCCTCTACCCAGGCAATTAATTGCTCTAAGGGTGCAGCAAATACATCTAAAAACTCCTCATCATCTAGCTTACTTTTACCAGGCACTAAATCTTCAGCCAGATATAGATCAATTAATTCTGTAGAGTAAGAGATTACTGGATGGATACGCCGTATATAACTCCACTTCTTTGCCGTATAGCCAGTCTCTTCTTCAAGCTCGCGCTGAGCACAAAGCAAATGATCCTCACCAAGCTCTAATTTACCAGCAGGAATTTCGATACAGGCTTTTGCAATGGGATAGCGATACTGTCGCTCTAATAAAACTCTGCCATCATCTAAGATAGCTAATACTGCAACCGCTCCTGGATGAGTTAGATACTCACGCACAGCTTGCCTACCATCAGGTAAACGAACCTGATCTCTTTTCATATGAAGAAAAATTCCACCGTAAATATCTTCACCAGATATACGCTCTTCACGCAAATGTTTATCACCTGCAGGTAAATCTCCAAATGATTTTTCAGTCATGAAGTTTGTAGCCTTTTAAAAATGGAATACCTCATCATACAAAAAAGAAATGTCATTTCGATGGCATCTTAAAAGAATATAGGCTCCAAGTGGAGCCTATAGCATCACCCCAGGATGAATACTCTAGGACCCAAGCAAAGTGCGGCGCATGGCATCTAAGCAAATCGTCATCAAGCTAGCCGGCACGATACCAATCACTAGTACCAGAAGGCCATTCAAGCCTAAAATGGCTTTCGCAAAACCAGATCCAGAAACAGTCATTTCATGCTCCGGCTCATCAAAATACATGACCTTGACTACACGCAGGTAGTAGAAAGCGCCAATTAAAGAGGCAATCACAGCGATCACTGCCAAAAAGGTATGTTCAGCGTCTACTAAGGCCTCTAAAACCCCGAGTTTTGCTGCAAATCCAACCGTTGGCGGAATACCGGCCAGCGAGAACATCATAATCAAGCCGATAAAGGCATACCAAGGATGTATTTTGTTCAGGCCCTTTAGTCCATCTAGGGTTTCACAGTCATAACCTTTTCGTGACAGAATCATCAATAAGCCGAATGTACCCAAAGTAGTTAATACATAGGTAATTGCATAAAACACTGATGCACTAAAAGCATGATCATCAAATACAGATAGCATTCCCAAGAGAACGAAACCCATTTGCGCGATGGCTGAGTAGGCCAACATACGCTTAAGATTAGTCTGCGCTATCGCAGTAACGTTGCCAACAATGAGAGATAACAAAGCTAATATCACTAGCATTGGCTGCCAATCCCCCATCAAAGGCAGTAATGTATTAATGAGTAAACGGAATAACAAGGCAAATGCAGCAATTTTAGGTGCTGCAGCAATCAGCAAGGTAACCGCAGTAGGAGCACCCTGATACACATCTGGGACCCACATATGAAACGGTACTACGCCTAACTTAAATGCCAAACCAGCAACAATGAAAACTAGACCGAAAGCCATCACTAAATGATTAACACGTGGATCGGCAACCACTTTGAAAATCTCAATCAGATCTAAGGAGCCAGTAACGCCATAAAGCATTGACATTCCATAGAGTAGGAATCCGGATGCTAGGGCCCCCAAAATAAAGTATTTGATAGCTGCTTCAACACTTTTCTCACTGCTATGACGCATCGCTACTAAAGCATATGTTGGCAAAGCCATCAGCTCTAGACCAAGATAGAGCGTCAAGAGATTAGCACCCGAAATTAACACCATTTGACCCAGTAAAGCTAACAAAGCTAAAACAATAAAGTCTGGACGAAATAAAGAGCGATCTTTTAAATACTGTTTGGAATAAATGAGACTAACTAATACAGCAGCACATGAGCACGCTTTCAGTAAATTAGAAAGTGGATCTGACTGGAAAAGACCATTCATAGCAACCAGAGAATCATCTGATATACGACTGATGTATGCAAAGGTGAGATATCCGAGCAAAATGATGGTGAAGAAATAAACAAAACTAACAGCGCGCGGCGTATGGAAAACGTCTTGCTCTATTCCAGGTGTAGCTATATGATTTTCGCGAATATATACGCTAATGACCAATAGCAGGCAAGCCACTACTAGTAAAACGAGTTCCGGTAGGATGGCGTATAGGTCGAATGCTTGCATTAGCTTTTACTCAAAGTTTGCTCACAGCAACGTGCTGCAGCAGATTAATTACAGCTGGATGAATGATGTCAGTCACTGGTTTTGGATATACACCCATCCCAATGACACAAATCGTCAGAACGGCCATCATGAAATATTCTCTGCCATTGAGATCCTTAAGCTGCTCTACCTGATCATTAGCTATCACGCCGAAGAATACGCGCTTGACCATCCATAAAGAGTATGCAGCGCCTAGAATTAAAGCTGTAGAAGCTAGAATACCGATCACAAAGTCGTAGTCAACTGCAGCCAAGATCACCATAAACTCGCCAACAAAACCTGATGTTGCAGGCAAGCCGCAATTGGCCATTGCCATGAGTACTGCAAAAGCAGTAAATACAGGCATCCGATGTACTACACCACCATAATCGGCAATTTGCCTGGAATGCATACGATCATATAAGACGCCAATAGAAAGAAACATTGCGCCAGCAATAAAACCATGAGAAATCATTTGCACGATACCGCCCTCAATACCCAAAGGACTAAAGAGGAAAAAGCCTAGAGTTACAAATCCCATGTGTGCTACTGATGAATAGGCCACCAGTTTTTTCATATCCTTTTGCACTAAGGCTACAGCCCCAACATAGATCACAGCAACTAAAGATAGGAAGATGATAAAAGGTCCAAGATATTGACTGGCATCCGGGGCAATTGGTAATGAGAAACGTAAGAAGCCATAGGCACCTAGTTTCAACATAATGGCAGCCAATACAACAGAGCCTCCCGTAGGAGCTTCCACGTGGACGTCAGGCAACCAGGTATGCAATGGCCACATTGGAACCTTGACAGCAAAAGCCATAAAGAATGCAGCAAATAAGAGCATTTGCTCAACTATATCAAGGCGTGCAGTTTGCCAAACCAGGATATCGAAAGTGTTGGTAGCGTTATACAGGTAAAGCATGGCAACTAAAGTCAGTAATGAGCCAAGCAAGGTGTACAAGAAGAATTTAAATGCTGCGTAGATACGGTTATGACCACCCCATACGCCAATAATGATGTACATCGGAATTAAGGTGGCCTCGAAGAAGACATAAAACAACAAAGCATCTAAGGCACAAAATACACCAATCATTAATCCCGAAAGGATCATAAATGAAGCCATG
>CAJARE010000155.1 GCA_903944255.1 uncultured beta proteobacterium | reverse complement strand
TACTACCTTGATGGAAAAACGCCTGCTAAGTTAGGTCAGGAGATGGAGTCCTACGTTAAGCAGGGATTTAAAGCCGTCAAAATGAAAGTAGGGCGCTTATCTCCATCCGAAGAGGAGGCACGAGTAAAGGCTGCCCGCAAGGCAATTGGCGAAGATATTTTATTAACTTTAGATGCCAATAATGCATGGCGTGATCTACCTACTGCTTTAGAGTACGTGCGGCGCTTTGAAGCCTATAACCCATTCTGGATAGAAGAGCCTTTTTCACCAGATGCGATTGATTTACATGCAGCTCTAGCACGACAAACCAAGATTAACGTTGCTACTGGTGAGATGGAGGCGGGACGCTGGCGCTTCAGAGAGTTAATTGATGCGGGTGGTGCTGCAATTTTGCAATCAGATGCAGCGGTATGTGGTGGTATTACAGAATGGCGCCGGATCTCTGCTTATGCAGACTTAAAGGGTGTAATCGTTTGCCCACATTGGATGCATGATTTACATGCACCGCTAGTAGCTGCCACTCCAAATGCTCGTTTCGTAGAATTCTTTTTAGATGATCAGGTATTAAATTTCCGTAGGTTAATTAATAAACAATTGACCTTTAAGAATGGCGACCTCATCTTGCACAAAACACCAGGGCTCGGATTTGAATTTGATGAGGCTGCGGTGAAAAAGTATGCGGGTAAATCTGCCTGGACTAAAATTGTTTGATAGAGCGTGAGGATTGATCCTAATCAATAAAGTCCACAACTGCGGGCTTTATTGATAATTTAGGAAGAAGATCGGGGGTGGAGTTTAAAGTGAGTAAAGATTTGGGTGACGAGTACCAAAGCAAATCCAATGAAGCCAATCAGATCAGCCTCTGTCGAGGGATAAGCTAAAGCAACCCCAGAGATCACCATAATGACGCGCTCAAATACTTTGGTTTTTTCAATAAACCATCCCTGTAAGCCGCCGGCCAAACAAATGATGCCAATCACAGCAGTAAACGATATCCATGCAATCTGCGACCAATCTGCTTGTTCTAAAGCGCTGGTCGAGCCCATCAAGAGCAAGCTCACGCCTGACTTATCAAGGACAAACATAAATGGCACCAAAATTGCTGGAGCAACGTATTTCCAAGTTTGTAGAGTAGTTCTATAGGGATTACCTTTGCAAATTGCGGCTGCTGCAAATGGAGATAAGGCTGTTGGGGGTGATACCTCTGACAGTACGGCGTAATAGAAGATAAACATATGCGCGGCAAATGCAGGCACGCCCAAGTTAATCAGTGCCGGTGCAGCGATTACAGCGCAAATAATATAAGAAGCAGTTACTGGTACTGCAAGGCCGACGATCCAGACAATCAATGCTGTAAAAATAGCCGTCAGTAGTAATGAGCCACCCGCGTATTGGATCACGATCGAACTAAATTTGAGACCAAGTCCGGTGAGGGTCACGGTGCCAACAATCAGGCCTGCACCTGCACACGTTGCTGCAATCGCTAACACTCCCGTAGAGCCAGACGAGAGTGCCTTCACTAAATTGGATTGATAAAGACCAGAAAGGATAGGTTCTTTTCCTTTAAACCAGGCCCAGGAAATGATTGCAGTATCTTCACGCAGCATACTAGACAGTGCAGAAACAACGGTAGCCCAAAAGACTGACATCACTGGCGAGAAGCCCATCATCATAAACACCACGATGGAGATTAAGGAGAAAAAATGAAACCAATATTTTTTCGTTAACTGCCAGGCACTTTCTGCAGATTCAAAGTGAATGTTTTTCATGCCGTACTTACGTACGTCGATTTCAACCATGACAAATAAGCCAAGGTAGAACAGAATCGTGGGGATGGTTGCCATCAGCAACACATCTAAATAGGAGATTTTGAGGAAGTCAGCAATCAGGAAGGCGGCAGCACCCAATACTGGTGGCGAGATGATGGCACCAAGTCCACCTGCAGCTAAAAGACCACCTGCAGCATTTTTTTCGTATCCTACCTTTTCAAGCATAGGTGCAGCAACTGAGCCGACCGTAACGGTAGTTGCAACACCTGATCCTGAAGGGCCGCCCATCAAGAATGATGACAAAACAATTGTTCTCCCTACCCCAGATGATTTGCCGCCCATCGCAGCAAAAGAGAAGTCGATGAAGAATTTTCCTGCGCCAGTAAATTGCAAAAAGGCACCAAAGATGGTGAACAGAATAATCAGGGTTGCAGAGACGTCGACTGCAGTGCCGTAGATGCCTTCTAGACTCATGTACATATAACCCACTAGCCGATCTAAGTCATAACCTTTGTGAGTCCATGGGGCGGGAAGGTAGTTGCCAAAGAAGGCATATAGCAAGAAAAGCACTGTAACGGTAACCAGTACCATGCCATTGGTTCTCCTCACACCCTCTAGGATCAGGAGGATGAGCACAATACCCACCATGACGTCAGTAGAATTTGGAGCAGTGTTTCTGTCCATTAAATCATCGCCGCCGGCCAGAATGTAATAGGCGATGGCAACTGAGCCTATGGCAAACAAAACATCCCAAAACATCAACTTGTTTTTAAAACGAGCGGCAATCGGAAAACTTAAGAAGACTAAAAAGAGGACCAGGGCAACGTGAATGACTCTGAGTTGATGGGTTGGAACGATCGAGTAGGCTGCATACAAATGAAACAATGACATGCCCACTGCCACCAGCGTGATGAATATAGCCAGTAGACCCTTGTAGTTATTTGAGTCGCCCTCTTCCTGCTTAATGAAGGCGTCTAATTTTTCTTGGGTTTCGTTGTCAATCACATTTTGATTCATGTCTGAACCTATCTTTATTTATATTTATGTACCGCATTAAAGCAGAAGGGGTGAGATTAACTCACCCCGATATGACTTAATTTACCTTGACGCCTTTTTCTTTAAAGTACTTTAAAGCGCCTGGATGATAGGCAATCGGTGAGGCATTCGATTTTTGGTTCTCTAACTTGATATTTCTGTATTCAGCATGTGAGCGTACAAGTTCAAGCTGATTATCAAAAATAGCTTTAACTATTTTATAAGCCTCTGCATCAGACATAGAGGCATTCACAACCAAAAGATTGGCAACTGCTGCAACTTTGTTATCTTTTTCCATGCCGCTATAAGTTTGCTTAGTAATCTCGGATGGGAAGTAAAGATTGCCATATTTTTTATTCATAGCAGGAACTTCAGCGGCTGTATCTATCATCACAATTTTCATACTGGGACTGTTTGCTAGATCAGTAACGGCTGCAGTTGGTAACCCACCTACCCAAAAGAAGGCATCAATCTTACGGTCCTTAACAGCATTTACTGATTCTGCAACGCTCAAGCGCTCACGCTTGACATCTTTGTCCTTATCAAGACCCGCAGCCTCTAGCAAGCGAAAGGCCATGACTTCAGTGGCGCTTCCTGGTGAGCCTGTACTGACACGTTTACCTTTTAAATCTTTCATGGTCTTAATGCCAGTAGATTCGACGGTAGCAACGTGCATGAGGTTTGGGTACAGTATGAGTAAGTTTCGTAAATCTATCGGCTTATCTTTGAACTTATCATCACCATCTTTAGCATCTTTAGCAGCATCTGCCATTGAGAAACCAACGTAAGGTTTGCCAGTGCCAATGAGTTTTAAGTTATCAACTGAACCGCCTGTCACTTCAGCAGTCGCTGACATTCCTGGGACATGCTTGGATAAGACTGAGGCTAGGCCACCACCCATTGGGTAGTACACGCCCCCTGTACCACCGGTAGCAATCGAGATATTTTGTGCTTGCGCGTTAGCCCATAAAAAGCTGAGCGATAGTACAACGATTTTTAATAACTTCATTAATGTCTCCTTCATGTATTCTTAAATTAAAGACCAGGCATTGAAAAATGGGCTTTTTGTAATTCACTTAATAACTTTGCTTGTTGATCAGCAGTTAATTGCATCAATGGTGGAAGAACTCTGAGCCAATCAGGATCTTTACTAAAATGGGCAACGGCAGTTTTCATGCCAGCAATCATTTGGTATTGCGCAAAAATCGAGCGGAGACTATCTAAGTCTGCTTGACGTTGATCAGCATCGGATTCTCTCCAGTGAGCTGCTAAATCAGCGATTGCTTTTGGATTGACGTTTGCAGTAGCAGAAATACAGCCAACTCCACCAGCTCGCAGGGTGCGCATTAAGAAAACCTCGCTACCAGCATAAACCCGGAAACCAGAAGGCGCCAGCAACTTAATAACGGATTCTGTATAAGCCCAGTCACCAGAACTATCCTTCATACCAACGACAGTTTTTGGATACTCTTTGGCTAGGCGCTCAAGCAATGACAAGCTTTTATTAATTTTGGTGACGGGCGGGATGTTGTAGATGTAAACCTTCAGGGCTGAGCTACCTACTTTTTGAATCACCTCCGAAAAATAGGCAAAGAGTCCATCATCAGTAACGTCTTTGTAATAGAAGGGTGGAAGCATGAGAACACCAGCACATTTGTGTGCAACCGCATGTTTTGTCATGGTAACAGTTGCATCAATCGAGGTGGCGCCGGTACCCGGCATCATGTGTTCGGGATTGAGTCCACCTTCGATGAGCGCTGTTAGCGTACTCATTTTTTGTGGATCAGACATAGAGTTTGCTTCTGAGTTTGTGCCAAAGATTGCTTGACCAACACCATTAGCCTCTAACCAGTTGCATTGCTTCAATAGCTTTTGTGCATCAGGGCTGCCATCTGCTTTGAACGGCGTTAATACTGGCGATAGCACTGCAGGCAATGTTGAAGGGTGTAGGGAAATAGTCATTCTTGCTCCGATTAATTTTTTACTTCTGTCAGAAGTGGCTGCTGGTTAAAAAAGGCTTCTAAATTATCTACTGCTAAACGAGTCATTGCTATCCGTGTTTCTGCGGTAGCGCTGCCTATATGAGGCGTTAACACTACATTATCAAGATTTAAAAAGGCAATATTAGGATTAGGTTCATTTTCAAAGACATCCAAGGCTGCGCCAGCAATCCTTTTATGCTGCAGTGCATATAAAAGAGCAGGTTCATCAATCACGCTGCCACGAGCAATATTAATTAAGTAACCTTTGGGACCAAGCGCTTCAAGCACTTGAGCGTTGACCATTTTATCCGTATCGGGAGTGGCTGGACAGGTTAAAAAAAGCACATCACAAGCATCCGCTAATGATTTGATGTCTTTAATATAGGTATATGGCAAGTTCTTAGGAGAGGGTCCGCTATAACAAATTTCTACCTTAAAGGGTAAGAGACGTGCAGCTAAATCTTGCCCAATCCGACCCATCCCAGCAATACCAACTCGTTTACCCGATAGGGTGGTGGTAATCCTAAAGGGACCCTTAGACCAGGCAGTACTTTTGACAAGTTCTTGGGCTTCAGGGAGGCGCCGTAAGAGTCCGAGCATTATTCCCATCGCTAGCTCACAAACAGCATCATTGAGAACCCCTGGGGTGTTGCTGATTTTGATTCCCCGCTCTTTAAGGTAAGCCAGCGGAAGATTGTCATAACCAACACCACAGGTTGATACCATTCTGATGCTGGGGATTTGCCTAACTAAGGTTTCAGGCAGATTAATGTTAGAGCGAACTAAGATGGCCTCAAAATGACCTTTCGGTGCTGGGGCTGCTGGATCAGGATGGAGTATTGGAGTAAAGCGGCGATCAATTTCTGCCTGCATGATTTCAGGGAAATGGCCGACCTCAAGCACCGAATTGACGGGGATCATGTCTCACTAACTTTTTTATTGGAATAATGCACCCATTGTAAGAGAATTTTTACCTAAAATTGCGCCCCCTATGAGGAGAATATGTCATGTTGTTTACCCCGGCCGAAACTAAAGTAGTCATTGTTGGAGGGGGCACTATGGGCGCAGACGTAGCCGCCGTCTGCGCGCGTGGCGGTTGTGCTGTGCAAGTCGTTGAGCCTACCACTGAACGCAGAGCCCTTTTGCCAGATTATTTTGCAAATACCCTAGCTGAGTTAGGTTACGAAAATCGTGTTCATCTACTTAGCACTGCTGGGACTTTAGAAGAAGTAGATTGGTCAGATGTGGATTTGGTGATTGAGTGCGTGCCTGAGCGCTTAGATATCAAACAAGAATTATTTGCCAAACTTGAGAAGTATGCAAAGCCAGAAGCCGTATTAGCAAGTAATAGCACTAGTTTTCCAATTAGCCAAATTGCGAGCGGTTTGAAAACAGCAGCACGAATGATTGGTCTACATTTTTTTATGCCGGCCCATTTAATTCCCTGTGTAGAAGTAGTTTATGGTGAGAAAACTTCACCCATGGTTGCCGACAGTCTTACTAGGTTGATGACTGCTTGTGGCATGGTTCCAGTGACTGTTAAAAAAGATTTACCCGGATTCTTGGCTAATCGTTTGCAACATGCCTTATCACGTGAAGCATTCTCGATGGTAGATCAAGGTATATGTACTCCTGAAGATATCGATAAAGCAGTCCGCTTTGGATTTGGTTTTCGTTATATCGCAGCGGGTCCAGCAATGCAGCGAGATCATGCAGGGCTTGAAATCCATGCTGCTGGAGGAGCGACGATTTACCCTTCCTTAAATAACTCTTCTACGATTGCAAAGTGCTTAAGTGAGCGCGTGGAGAGCGGGAAGTTTGGTATGAAAACTGGGGAAGGATTTTTCTCTTGGACTGCAGAAACGATTCAAGCAGAGCGTAAGCGTTATCAGAAAGCGTTGCGTGAGGGCTTAAAAATTATTCAGAAAGACCTGCCGGAAATTAAACAATGATGAGGGCTGGCTAGGCAATATCTTTGATATTGAGTTTGCGCAAGTTGGGCGCGAGTCGATAGGTCAGTGCAACAACCAAGATCGTCGCGGCTCCGCCAAATATGATCGAGGGTACTAAGCCCATTAGACTTGCTGCAATACCTGACTCGAGGGCGCCTAGTTCATTTGATGAGCCGATGAAGATGCCATTAATGGCGCTAATCCTACCGCGCATGTGATCTGGTGTTGTAAGTTGCATGATGCTACCGCGAATCACTACTGAAACAGAATCACAGCAACCAGAGATGAATAAGAAAAATGCGCAGATCCAGAGATTACTGGAGATAGCAAAAGCAATAATGGCAATACCAAACCCTGCTACTGAGAGAAGAAGATATTTGCCCGACTCAGTCAGTATGGGACGTCTTGCGAGGTAAATTCCTGTAATGACAGCGCCAGCTGCCGGTGCTGCTCGTAATATGCCCAGAGTCTCAGGCCCCGCATTTAGAACTTCTTTTACAAAAGCCGGCAGAATCGAGACTGCACCTCCAAAAAGTACAGCAAACATATCGAGCGCCATCACACTCAATATCAATTCATGTTTTCTAACATAATGAAATCCTTGTAAAAAGCTTTTCAAAAAATGATTAGAGAGTTCACCCCTCTTTTCTTGAATCACTTTAATAAAGGTAATGCCATACAAACCAAAGACAGCACAGAAGGCTGCCAATAAATAAGTCCACTCTAAGCCAGCGAAACCAATCATCAAGCCACCAAGTCCTGGACCTGCTACTACGCAAATCTGAAATGCAGAAGAAGCATAGGCGGTATAGCGGGTAAGTTGGTCTCTTGGAATGATTTGTCCAAAGAGAGCTTGGTAGGATGGGCGCAATAGGGCGCGGCCAACACCAATAAAGGCGACTGCGCAATAAATGAGGGGAACAGGCGGTGTTAACCATCCAAGTGCAATCGCCGTCAGAAATAAAGCTACTGCCATATGTATTACACAGGCTAATGCTGCAATCAGTTTTCTGGAGTAGTGATCTACCGCATGACCTGAATATAAGGCGAGGGCAAAGTAAGGAATTAACTCAGCTAGGCCGATCAGTCCTAGTGAAACTACGCTGTTCGTAATTTCGTAAATGTGCCAACCAACCGCCACCATCGTGATCTGATAACTTAAGGTCGCGCCAATGCGGTAGAGCAGTAGGGTTCTAAAGGCTTTGCTAGGGTTCATGAATTTTGCTTAGTTTAAGTCAGATCCTGCTTTATTCTTTAGGAATGAAGAAAATCATTCGTGTTTGGGACCTACCAATTCGGCTATTTCATTGGCTATTGGTCTTGTGCATTGTCGGTAGCTTGGTCAGCGTCAATATAGGTGGTAATGCCATGGAGTGGCATGCTTATTTTGGTTACAGTATTTTGGTCTTATTGCTATTTAGGATCGTCTGGGGGTTTATCGGCTCAACCCATGCTCGCTTTGCTAGCTTCTTTCCCTCAAAGGAAAGTATGTTGAATTATCTGAGTGGCAAGTCACCCCGGGTTTTAGGTCACAACCCTCTAGGGGCTATTTCTGTTTTTGCGCTGCTCTTTGTATTGAGTGTGCAAGTATTTACGGGCTTATTTGTAGATGATGAAATTGCTTTTCAGGGCCCGCTGTCTAAATATGTTTCTAACCTAATGGCCTCTCTTTTCGCGCAGATTCACGAGGGCAATCAGTTTCTGATCTATACCTTCATTGCTATTCATATTGCAGCTATTGTTTACTATCGCAAATTTAAGGGTGAAGATTTGATTGGGCCAATGTTCAGCGGCGATAAAGAAATTGACCCAAGCGAGGAGGCAAATTATTTGCCAGCTGACTTGGGTCGACCATCCAAGGATGGTTTTATGCAGCGTACGCTCGCCTTGATTCTATTGAGCGTGATCGCTGTAGCAGTGGGTTATTTGATTACTTCTTCCTAAAATCGTCGTGACAACCTTTACAAGTTTGCCCTGTGGCGCCAAACGCTTTCTTGATATTTTCTAAGTCTCCAGACTGAGCCGCTTTATTCAGATCAACTACTGCTAACTGCATTTTTTCAGAAGCTGCTTTGAACTTAGCGTTATCAGACCAAATAGCGGGTTGTGCTTTACCACCTTCTGTGCCTGGTCCAAATGCCTGCCATGGCAAAGTAGACATCATCGCAACAATGGCTGCGTTCTTGGCAACATCATCTTTGTTGTATGGGGCTTCACCTTTGACAACCGCGCCAATCTTTCCAAAAGAATTGCCTAAGACGGTAAAGACGCTTTGACGATATTTAATTGCATCTTCAGGCTTCTGGAATTGAGCAAAAGCAAAGCCTGAACCAATTGTGAGAATGGTAGCGGTAGCAGCGAGAATAATTTTTTGTAGTTTCATAAGAGGCCTCTATTGATTAGGGGGTGAATGGGGGTAAAAGTGGGGTAATCTGACCGTGAAATGAGCATACCCCAGAATGGCGTTTTTTGCCGCAGTAGCAGTCTAGAGAATCATTTGCAGGGGTAGCGTAATAAGGTAAAGAAGCCACTTAAAAAATGCGATGAGTGGCTCCATCCATAGACTGCCGATGATTCCTGTAAAAACCAAGGCAAGAACGATAAAAAAGCCCCAAGGCTCCAGTTTTCCTAGGGCAATGGACTGTCGGGCTGGCAGCAGGCTAGATAGTATTCGACCGCCATCTAGCGGCGGTAAAGGAAATAGATTAAATACGAGCAAAACCAGATTCCATCTCATGCCAGCTTGCGCCATCTCGATAAAGAACTTTTCATTAATCCCAAACCCTAGAAGAAGGATCAGCAATATCGCCCAAATGATGGCCTGGAAGAAATTGGAGCCTGGTCCCGCTAATGCAACCCAAATTGAATCAATTCTGGGGTTTCTGAGGCGCCCAAAGTTGACTGGTACTGGTTTGGCATACCCAACCAAGAATGGTGAGCCAGTCAGTATTAGCGCTAAAGGGATCAGAATGGTACCTACCAGATCAATATGTTTGGCAGGGTTTAAGGTCACTCGACCAAGTAAATAGGCTGTGTTGTCGCCGAACCTACGGGCCGCATAGCCGTGGGCTGCCTCATGGATAGTAATGGCGAAAATTAAGGGAATCGCATTAATTGCAATGGCTTGGATAGAATAGTCAGTAATCATGGCAATATGATATCTATAGGAGCAAAAAGTGACTGACGATAAAAAACCCGATCCCAAGAACCCAGTTAAGCCCGTAATCGCTAAGCCAGCGCCACGTCCACCCGCCCCCAAGGGACCATCCGGGCCAGCAGGAAGGCCTCAGGCAGGTTTTGGTGGTGGAAAAGGCATGATGCGTAAAGCTGGGCGAGGTCGATAGTGGATAATCACGCTATTGATTAATGTGTATACAGAGGATTTAGCATGAACGAATGGCACAACGAGCCTAAAGAAGAAGTTAACAAAAAGATCATTACTTTGATCGTCATGTTAGCCGTTGCGACAAGCTTGGCAATTTTGTTCGCATTGGTTGCAGCTCATACTGGTTACGTATTCGGTTAATTCCTTTGAATGACTAGCCATCGCCAACCTGCTGTATTTGCTGGCCATGGTAGTCCAATGTATGCCTTAAAGCCGAATCGATATACGCAGGCTTGGGCTTCACTAGGTAAATCATTAAAACGCCCCGATGCTGTTTTAGTGATATCAGCGCATTGGGTAACCCGAGGAGTTTGGGTTACCGCGATGCCAAAGCCTAAAACAATTCATGATTTTGGTGGGTTCCCACAAGCGCTGTTTGATATTGAGTATCCAGCCCCTGGATCTCCTGCGCTCGCTGACCGAGTAAAAGAGTTATTAAATGTTCCAGTAGTGCTTGAGGAAAATGAGTGGGGCATTGATCACGGAGCTTGGTCTGTTCTGAAGTATATGTATCCCAATGCTGATGTGCCAATCGTTCAACTCAGTTTAGATGGCT
>CAJARE010000154.1 GCA_903944255.1 uncultured beta proteobacterium | reverse complement strand
GTGGATTAATAGGGTTTGGAACATCCCCAGTTAATCTGATTCTTTGCTTACTTCCTCTTAAATCTGGGTCAACCTGTGGGACAGCGGACAAAAGAGCCTTGGTATAGGGATGTCTTGGATTTGAGTACAAATCATCACGTGGGGCGATCTCAACGATTTTACCCAAATACATCACCGCTACTCGTTGAGCAAAGTGACGAACCACCGCTAAGTCATGTGCAATGAAAATAAATGTTAAGCCAAAATCCTTTTGCAGATCCTTCATCAAGTTGATGATTTGTGCCTGAATTGAAACATCCAAAGCCGAAACTGGCTCATCGGCAACAATTAGCTTTGGTCGCAATGCCAGAGCACGGGCAATGCCGATGCGCTGTCGCTGGCCACCAGAGAACTCATGTGGATATCGATTGTAATGTTCTGGATTCAGACCAACAATCTCCAATAACTCCTGTACTCGTTTTTTAGTACCACCTTCTGGAACGATTTTGCTGATTTTAAATGGTGTACCAACAATTGTTCCTACTGTATGGCGTGGATTTAAAGAAGAGTATGGATCTTGAAAAATCATTTGCAGCTCACTGCGAATTGGCAGAAGTTTGGTATTTGATAAGTGAGTTATATCCTCACCGTTGTACTCAATTTTTCCACCAGTTGGCTCCAGCAACCTAGTGATCAATCTACCGGTAGTTGATTTTCCACACCCTGATTCACCACCTAAGCCAAGCGCCTCACCGGAGGCGATCTCAAAATCTATGCCATCAACTGCCTGAATTTGATCAGGTTTTCCAAAAAATCCTTTTTTATTACCGTTAAAGTATTTGGTAAGTCCGGTTACTTTTAGTATTGGCTTCATAATTTAGGCCTAATCTGCTCGGTAAATATTTTTTGACGATTTGAAGACTCTAAATGACAGCGCACTAAATGGTGGGTATCGGTTGATGTTGGCGTGAGCTCAGGTGTTTTAATTGAGCATGCTTGGCCAACCTGCTCAACATAGCTACAGCGAGGATTAAATGCGCACCCCTTAGGGACATCAATTAGAGATGGTGGTGTGCCTGTAATAGCTGACAATTTTTTATTTGGGGCACCATTAAGCCGTGGAATTGAGGTTAGTAAGCCCCAGGCGTAAGGATGTTGAGGTTGCTGTAAGACATCTCTAACCGTTCCATATTCAACCGCCTTGCCCGCATACATCAACAAGACATCATCGGCAGTTTCAGAGACCACCCCTAGATCATGGGTGATCAAAATAATTGCTGTACCAAAATCTTTTTGTAATCCTGCCAGTAACTCCAAAATTTGGGCCTGAACAGTTACATCTAATGCGGTGGTGGGTTCGTCAGCGATCAAAAGACTTGGATTACAAGATAACGACATGGCGATCATTGCTCGCTGGCGCATTCCGCCTGAGAATTGATGAGGATAATCATCAACCCGCTTGTGAGGTTCTGGGATTCCAACCTGATCTAGCATTGTAATTGCATGCTTTTTAGCCTCAGATTTTGAAACTTTATTGTGAACTTGATAAGCCTCGATTATTTGCTCACCAATTGTGTAGAAGGGATTCATAGCTGTTAGTGAATCCTGAAATATCATCGCCATTTCTTTTCCACGCAAATTACGGATCTCAGACTCATCTTTGGAGTTGATTTCAACTCCATTTACAAAAATCTCACCCGAAACCTGTGCTCTAGTGCCTTTGTGTAAACCCAAAATTGCCAAGCTTGTTACAGATTTACCTGAACCAGATTCACCGACAATTCCAAGTGTTTTTCCCTTTTCCAAGGAAAAGGAAAGTCCATCAACAGCTTTTACCAAACCATCCTCGGTTGGAAAACTAACAGAGAGGTTTTTGACCTCTAAAAAATTACTCATTTTAATCTTACTTTTGGATCCAGGGCTGAATAAACCAGATCGACCACAATATTTGCAGTAATTACGAAGAAGGCTGAAAACAACACTGTGCCTGTGACTACCGGAATATCTAGATTTGAAACTGCATCAGTGGACAACTTACCTAAACCTGGAACGTTAAATACATACTCAGTAATTACCGCACCACCAAGTAGCGCGCCAAGATCTAAACCAAACACAGTCACAATTGGCGTTATTGCTCCCCGCAATACATGTCGAGAATTAACCTTTCTCGAGGAAAGCCCCTTTGCACGGGCTGTGCGCACATAATCCTCACTCATTACCTCAATCATTCCCGCTCTAGTCAAACGAGAGTAAATCGCTGAAAGCAAGAAAGCTAAAGTTATCCATGGCAGCGCCATTTGTTTTGCCCAGTCGGTGACAGAATCAAATGGAGAGGTGTAGCCAGGAATTGGCAAAATAGCTAATTTATCAACAAAAATAAATTGTAAAATTAAGCCGACAAAATATATTTGTAAGCTGGCTGCACCAAGTGCAATTCCTTGTGAGAATTTATCGATCATGGTTCCGCGGCGGAGGGCAGAGACTATTCCGCTTGAAAGCCCTATTAGAAGCCAGAGAATTGATGCGCCAAATGCAATAGATAGTGTGGCAGGCAATCGATCCTTTAAAAGAGATGTAACTGGCAAATCATTTTGATAGGAATAGCCAAGACAAGGGGCGCCACAATTTAATTCTGCCTCAGATCCTTCTAAGTAGGTTCGGCCAACAAAGATGCCTTTGACAAATCTGGTGTATTGAACATGCAAAGGTTGATCAAGCTCTAAAGTGGTACGAATTCGATCCATTAACTCCGGCGTACAAGCTTTTCCGCAAGCAAGTCGAGCAGGATCTGCCGGCAAGATATAGAAAATACCAAAAACAATTGCAGAGACAATAGCCAGCACAAATGACCCAACAAATATGCGCTTAACTACATATCTCAGCATTTTTCTCCCAACAATAAGTTTTTTACATTATTAAATTAGTCGGTGGCGATTAAGCCACCGACTAATCCAATTACTTGCTTTTACTTCTTTACGTAAGCTCCGATGACGCTGAGATCTCCCCAACCACCATCGACTTGTATTCCGCCAAGCTTTGAACCAGCCATTTGGTGGCTTCGCTCAAAGTAAATGGAGATGTGAGCTGCTTTATCTTGAATCAGCTTTTGCTCAATATCGCCAAGAATCTTCTCTTGTGCGGCAGGAGCAGAGTTGTCAGCTTGAGTAAAGAGCTTTTGTAGGTCTGAGAAATTACCACGAGAGTAATTGCTCTTAGCATCAGCACTTGTCATAGTTCTTGCATCAAATAATGCATAAACAATTCCTGATGCCGCAGCCCAGTCAAATGCCCAAGAGGTCTGGACAATATCTGGCTCTTTTTCAACTCCACGCTTTGAAACCACAGAGTAGTAGCCAGCTGGTGGGTACTTATCCATGATCACAGTGAAGCCAACAGCCTTTAGTGCTTGCTCAACTGCAGCAGCGCGAAGGGGTTCAACACCACGGTCACGATAAGCAAGACGTAATGTTGTCTTCTTATCTGTGGCCTTAGCTAGATACTCCTTAGCCTTTGCAATCTGAGCCTCTGGCTTCTTACTTACATCACGGTCGCAGACTGTGAAGTTACGGTAACCAGTTTTGATTGACGGTGGAATTGTTGAGTTTGCGTATTGTCCAGAGTTTGTACCTCCAGCAGCGGCAACAATTGTCTTAAAGTCGAAGGCACACTGAATCGCCTTACGAACATTAATGTCCTTTACCGTATCAACATTTATAGCGTAGTAGCGGTTATAAGGTGATAGATAGCTAAAGAGACGATTCTTGTACTCAGCCTTGCCTAAAACCTTAGACAAGTTGGTCACAATATTTGTATCGGTAGATACAGAGGTCTTAGC
>CAJARE010000153.1 GCA_903944255.1 uncultured beta proteobacterium | reverse complement strand
TTGCATCTAGGGGCAATCATTCCTCTAGGCCGGCAGTTACCTGACGGCTCAAGCTCCCTACCCGCAGACTCAGCGGGACGCCTCATCGCCTGCTTACTTGGGATTGCTCCGGGTGGAGGTTACCGCGTTTCACCGTAACTAAATACGCTCGTCTCTGTGGCCCTATTCCTCACGTCGCCGTGGATGGCCGTTAGCCATCACCCTTCCCTATGGAGTCCGGACTTTCCTCCCCCTCACTAAAGAGGCGGCGATTGCCCAATTGACTCTGCGACTGCAGTCTAACGCAGTCAGACTATTTTGGTTCGGAAATTAAAGAGTTTGGCTTAAACCAGTGACCATGCAATCGTTTCACCGGCACGTAGCGGAACAATCGTGGCATCGCCCAAAGGCAACTCTTGTGGAATGCTTTGCGCTTGCTTCTTGAGGGTAATTTTTTTACTATTGCGCGGCAAAGAATAAAAATCCGGACCAAAAAAACTCGCGAAGCCTTCTAATTTTTCTAACTGATTCACACTTTCAAATGCCTCGGCATATAAACCTAAGGCATTAAAAGCGCTATAGCAACCGGCACAACCGCAAGCCGCCTCTTTATCTCCCTTTGCATGGGGTGCACTATCGGTTCCCAAAAAGAAACGGGGATTGCCACTAGTAGCAGCCTCTAATAGTGCAACACGATGCTCTTCACGCTTTAGCACTGGTAAACAGTAATTGTGTGGACGAATACCACCAGAAAAAATCGCATTACGATTCATGAGTAGATGTTGCGGAGTAATAGTAGCTGCTAAGGTATTCCCTGTTGCAACGGCATCACGCACATAGTGTGCAGCTTGTTTAGTAGTGATGTGTTCAAACACCATTTTGAGCTGCGGAAAATCTCTACGCAATGGCTCTAGTATTTGATCAATAAAGACTGCTTCTCGATCAAAGATATCAATATCGGAATGGGTTACTTCACCATGAACTAAAAAAAGCATCCCAACTTCCTGCATCGCTTCCAGCGCTTTGTAGCAATGCCGAATATCGCTTACTCCAGCATCACTATTGGTTGTGGCTCCGGCCGGATAAAGCTTGAAGCCGACAATTCCTTCAGTCTTGGCTTTGCGCACTTCATCAGCCGAAGTATTGTCTGTCAGGTACAGGGTCATCAGAGGCTCAAAACTATTGATGCCAAGAGATTTCAAGTTCGCTTCTATACGTGAGCGATAAGCATGTGCTAATTCCACTGTAGTAACCGGTGGTTTTAAGTTCGGCATGATGATGGCGCGCGCAAATTGTCTGGCTGTGTCAGCCAATACATCCTTCATAACAGCACCATCACGAATGTGTAAATGCCAGTCATCTGGCTGGATGAGTTGAATTTCTGTAGGGCTATTAGGCATTTGATTGATCTATCAAGATGATGCGGAAATCATTCACATTCGTTAGTGTAGGACCAGTTTCTACTAAAGCCCCTAATTCTGCAAAAAAACCATAACAATCATGTGCCGATAAAAATGTTTCTGGTTTTAAACCCTGAGCTTGACCTGTTTTTCGAATGTCGCCGTCAAACCACGCCCCCGCATTCTTTTCGCTACCATCAATTCCATCAGTATCAGCTGCCAAAGCAGCCATTTTTGGTAAATCCGAACTTGCGGCAAAAAGAGAGAGTAGGTATTCACTACAACGGCCACCACGCCCCTTAATACCCAGAGGAATCGTTACAGTACATTCACCACCAGAGATGAATGCTAAAGGCTTACCACCTTTAGCAAAATGCTCGCGCACTAGATTCGCTTGTTCAACCCCAACTTCTTGCGCCTCACCAGTGATAGTGTCGCCCAATACAATAGGCTCATAACCTTGACTACGAACATACTCTGCTGCAGCCTCTAGACTTTTATAAGCTGTTGCAATGACATGATTAGTCACTTGTGCATTCTTTAAATCATGCTCTTTTAAAGTCTCGGGCTTTTGTCCAGCTGCACCTTGTAGAAGATGATTCATCACTGATGCAGGAATGACATCCTCCCCAAGGCGATACTTTTCAAAGATATTCAGAGCATCCTGATAAGTTGAATAGTCAGCTGCGCAAGGACCACTGGCGATGTCTGCGGGCTGATCCCCAGTAACATCAGAAATTAACAGGGCTTCAACTCGCGCACCTCGACTCATAGCAACCCTAGCAAGATTGCCTCCTAAAATCGCAGATAAATGCTTGCGCACTATATTCATTTCTTCAATGGGTGCGCCACTACGTAAAAGAGTTTCTGTTGTAGCGCGCATGTCATCAATGCTGATTCCCTCTTGTGGCAAAGTCAATAAACTAGATCCTCCACCAGAAACCAATGCAATCAATACATCTTCGGCTTGCAACTGTTTTGCTAGGGCTAAAACTGCCCTAGCTCCGTTCATACCAGCCTGATCAGGCACTGGATGTCCTGCCTCAACGATTTTGATATGGGTTGTTGGAGAGCTATGACCATAACGAGTCAGCACTACACCCTCTATCGAAACTTTTGGCCAATGGACTTTCGCATAAGCCTCTAATGCACTTGCCATAGAGGCACTGGCTTTGCCCGCCCCTACCACTAAGCACCTTCCCTGAGGCTCATGTCCTGGGGGAAAGATCTTGGCCAGATACTGCGGAACAATCAACTGCGGATCTGCCACTGCCACTGCTGCTGCAAAGGCTTTCTTCAGGATTGCTTCGGTGCTTAAGGATTCAGTCATCTAGCTATTCTAATCAAGCGTCGCTCGCTCTTGCATTTGCCACATCTCAGTGTAGCGACCATTGGCAGCCAATAGCTCAAAATGGGTTCCACGCTCCACAATTTGCCCATGATCCATGACCAATATCTGATCAGCATGAATAATGGTCGAAAGTCTGTGGGCAATAATGAGAGTGGTGCGATTTTTAGCTAAGCTCAGTAGCTCTTCTTGAAAAGCCCTCTCCGTTTTTGAATCTAATGCCGAAGTAGCCTCATCAAAAATCAGCATGGCAGGTTTTTTTAGCAAAGTTCTTGCTATCGCCACACGCTGCTTTTCACCGCCAGAAAGTTTTAACCCCCGCTCACCAACTTGTGCTTCATAGCCATCGGGTAGGCGTTTAATAAAACCATCAATCTGTGCTGCTCTAGCAGCCTCATGCACCTCTTCAATTGAGGCTGAGGGATTGCCGTAAGCGATGTTGTATCCAATAGTGTCATTGAATAGAACGGTATCCTGCGGTACGATGCCAATCGCCTTACGCAAGCTTGCTTGAGTGACATCCTCAATATTTTGACCATCGATTAATATTTTTCCTGTTTGCACATCGTAAAAACGAAAGAGCAATCTAGCTAAAGTACTTTTACCGGCACCGCTCTGACCTACAACCGCTGTAATCGTTCCAGCAGGAATATTAAAGCTGACGTCTCTTAAGATTTCTCGTTTGCTGTCATAGTGAAACGAGACGTGCTCAAACCGAATATCTGGGCCTAAGCCATGATTATGGATCTGCAATACTTTGGCATCCGTTGAATCAGCGATCTCTTTATCAGTATTGAGCAAAGAAAACATTCGATCCATATCTGTTAAAGCCTGCTTAATTTCACGATAGATCACGCCCAAGAAATTTAAAGGGATATATAACTGAATCATGAGTGTATTAACCAAGACAAGATCGCCTAAGGTCATAGTGCCATTAACGACACCAATAGTGGCTCGCCACAATATCAACACCAAACCAACAGCAATAATGATTTGTTGGCCTAAATTGAGAACAGCTAATGTTTTTTGTGACTTGACCGCTGCCACTTGATAACGTAATAAGTTTTCATCGTAACGACTCGCCTCAAAGGCCTCATTACCAAAATACTTCACTGTTTCAAAGTTCAATAAGGAGTCGATTGCCTTTTGATTGGCCTTGGAATCCATATCATTCATGGTGCGGCGATAGTGCGTACGCCATTCTGTTACAACAATCGTGAAAACAATATATAAAACTAAGGCTGCAAAGGTAATCGCTGCAAACCAGATGTCATAGGCATAGGCAAAGTAGCCCAGTACTAAGCAGAACTCAACAAGAGTAGGAAGAATGCTGTACAGAGAATAGGAAATCAGCGACTGAATGCCGCGCGTACCGCGTTCAATATCGCGACTGACACCACCAGTCTGACGAGCCAAATGAAAACTGAGCGCTAAAGAATGCAAATGCTCAAAAACCTGTAGCGCAACCTTACGAACTGCATTTTGTGTCACGCGGGCAAATAAAGCCTCACGTAGCTCATTAAACATTGAGGCAGAAATTCTTAATAAACCATAAGCAACAATGATGCCAACCGGCACGACAAGTAGCGCCTGGGGAGAGCCTGCTTTAATGTCTAAAGAGTCAATCAACTCTTTCATTAAGATAGGAATGCCTAGATTGGCAAACTTAGCTGCAACCAAACAGCTCAAAGCAAAAGCTACTCTAAAGCGATACTCCAAGAGATAGGGTAAGAGATCACGGATAACGTACCAATCACCTCTTTGAGGTGTTCTTGAATCTGCGCTACTACGATGGTGCCCCGATGAATGTCTCATCGCTCTATCTTATTCCTTATTCCATCATTCTTCAGATCTCAAAGTCCTGAAAATAATTTCAAAATTGCTTCGCCATTGCTAGGAGAAAAACATTGCTTAGCGGCATCCTGATAAGGCAGCCATTGATAAGCAATATGTTCACGTGGAGCAAGCTGAATCTGAATATCATCAGGCACTTTTAAAGAGAACCAATGCTCAGTGTTTCGGGTAATGCCCAGAGCATAACGAAAACGCCATGCGGGATAGATTTCATACTCAATCTGATGATGCATATTCTGCAGTGATTCAGGGGGTAATTTCTCTATCGATATACCGGTTTCTTCAAAGACTTCACGGCTTGCAGCTTGAGCTAAAGCTTCATCAGGAGCATCAAGGCTCCCAGTAACAGATTGCCAAAATTGATTGCGATCTGCACGTTCAATCAATAAAACATCCCCATTCAATTTATAGATGACTACTAAAACTGAAATAGGGATTTTCAAGATGGGTACTGCTGAGCTAATTTAAGCAGCGGGCGCAGCTTGGCGTAAACGAATATGCAATTCGCGCAACTGACGCTCATCTACAGGACTAGGGGCTTGGGTTAACAAGCACTGAGCACGCTGTGTCTTAGGGAAGGCAATCACGTCACGAATCGAATCAGCACCAGTCATCATGGTAACGATACGATCTAAGCCAAATGCAATACCACCATGAGGAGGAGCGCCATACTGAAGAGCATCCAATAAGAAACCAAATTTAGCTTGCGCTTCCTCGGCACCAATCTTGAGGGCACGGAATACCTGACTTTGAATCGTTTCTTGATGAATACGGACAGAGCCTCCGCCGATTTCACTGCCATTGAGGACCATGTCATAGGCTTTAGCCAAACATTTACCTGGATCAGACTCGAGATACTTCATATGCTCATCTTTGGGGCTTGTGAACGGATGATGGCAAGCTACCCAACGGGCTTCACCTTCATCGTAATCAAACATGGGGAAATCAACTACCCATAGCGGTTTCCAACCTTCAGTAAAGAGGCCATGCTCTTTACCCCAAGCGGAATGGCCAATACGCAAACGCAAATTACCTATCGCATCGTTCACCACTTTTTCTTTATCAGCACCGAAGAAAATAATATCGCCATCTTTTGCACCGGTGCGCTTCAAAATGCCTTCAATCGCTGCATCATGCAAGTTCTTCACAATCGGAGATTGCAAGCCATTACGGCCCTCCGCAACTGAGTTCACCTTAATCCACGCCAAACCTTTAGCGCCATAGATGCTCACAAATTGTGTGTAGTCATCAATTTCACTCCGACTAATTGAGGCGCCACCTGGAACACATAAACCAACTACGCGCCCACCAGCTTGATTAGCAGCACCTGAGAAAACCTTGAAATCAACATCTTTCATCAAGTCCGTCAGTTCTGTGAACTCAAAGTTCACACGCAAGTCTGGCTTATCAGAGCCAAAACGCGCCATGCCTTCTGAATAAGGCATAGTTGGAAATGGATTAGGCAACTCGACGCTCATAGTCTTCTTGAAAATATGGCGAATCATGTTTTCAAACAAATCACGAATTTCTATTTCGTTTAAGAATGCCGTTTCACAATCAATCTGAGTAAATTCAGGCTGACGATCTGCGCGTAAATCTTCGTCACGAAAACATTTTGTAATTTGATAGTAGCGATCAAAACCAGCCACCATTAATAATTGTTTAAAAAGCTGTGGAGATTGTGGCAACGCAAAGAATTGGCCGTCATGCACACGGGAAG
>CAJARE010000152.1 GCA_903944255.1 uncultured beta proteobacterium | reverse complement strand
CATAAGCACCAACAAATTGACTCTGAGCAAACGCTAAGCTGCTAATGATTAATGCTGAGCATCCCATCAATAAATTAATTTTCAATACTAATTTCACGCTAACTCCGATAAACAGTGTTTAAAACTAACATTAGGCGTAAGCTTAGCACTTAAATTAACAAATAACTCTGATGCATCGTTCACATTTAGATCGACAATAGAAAGCTTAAGAATCCGATATCTATTAGCTCTCAGAATTTTTCAAAGTATTAGTTTTTACTGTTCATATTATAAATTTCCTCAGCAAACAATCTCTAATTTATATCGGCGCTAAATTGATCCCATCAGCGTCTAAAGAGGTCCTTTAATCACACCTTTGTTTTTTGGAATACCATTCTTATCTAACTTAGCTTCATATATCTGCCAAGTAATTTTATTATCTTGATTGATGGTCATCTCAAGTGCCCAGCCAGTATTCGTATCAACAGTATCAAAACCATCAAAGACAAAGTTTCCTAAGCTATAAAAGATTGGTTTGCCCTTATATATTTCAATATTTTGAGTGACATGGGGATGACCTCCCACCACAGCGTCAGCGCCACTATTAATCATTAAGTGTGCTAAAAACTGTTGCCTTGCCGAGGCTATCTTATCGCCCTCCCAACCCCAATGTGGGTATGTAATGACAATATCTGCACCATAAAAGTCTTTTGCTTTTTTAATATCTGCAGCAATATAGTCAGGCTCTCCCCAAGCATTTCCGGGTCTATCATCTAAGGCCTCAAAGCTTCTTGGCAAAAAAATGTTATATCCCAAGACAGCAATACGTTTACCTTTAACGTTAAAAATAATAGGTTCGTGAGCAGAACGTATATCTTTGCCGCCCCCAAAATAAGCAATTCCAGCCTTATCTAATAAATCAATCATCTTTGAGAATGCTTGCGGTCCATAATCGCCAGTATGATTATTGGCAAGCGATACAGCACTAAAGTATTTTTTAATCAAGGGCAATACTCTTGGGTTTGCCCTTAATACAAAGGGCTTAATTTCTGCCTTTCCTGTAGTCCCCACAACGCACTCTAAATTTCCTATTGTCTTATCAGACTGTTTAAATAATGGTGCAAAACTTAAAAATGGATCTTTCCCTGCCTTAATGTACTTGCCAGGCAAGCCATCTAGCATGATGTCACCCACGAAAGTCAATTTGATATCCTGACTTTGGGCAAAAGACCCGGATGCATACAAGATGAAAGAGGCAAGGATTGTTAAATATTTTTTCATATTTACCATCAATCTTTACAAATTTGACGACATTGAAAGAAAAGATCTCTTTCATAGGGCTCACCATAAACTAGGTTATCACCAAAGCTACGAGAGCAAGCCTTAGGGTCAACAATAAACTCTTGAGCGCTAAGGAGCACATACCGGTCTTTTGAATTGATATAAACATAAAGCTTGAATTTAGTCCGACTTGGCAAATATTGTCCAGCTAATCTAAAACCACCCGGAAGGTCAATTTTTGAAACGGCATAAATATCATCATTGGACTCAATGCGTAATTGAGATTGAGAATTGCTGACGTCTGTATCGCAAATAATTTGAGCCCCATATGCAACATTAAAAGCGAATGAACACATAAAAAAAATTAGGCTAATTGAGAGTCTTTTATTCACTGTATATGGTCAATTTAACTTATTCATAGATCATGATACTGATTACTTTCATTATTGATATGTTTCATTAATAGTGAAATCCCCTGCACCCCCAGTAAATCCACTATATAACTCGATGACTTTAAACAGGGCCGTGAGCGTATTGTTAGCATTGATACGATATGTTGTAGTGCTGGTATAAGCAAGCTTACCCGTTGCAATGAGTGTTGCTTCATCAACGGTAACCCATAGGAGGGTGGAAGGCGTATCTGCAACGACCGACCAAGTTAACGCACCTGTCGTCACGGGCTTCGAAGTTCCATAATAGTTTATGTATGTAGAAGCGGTGCCCTGACTTCCAGCAGTTACCGCACTTGGAAAGGATTGTAGATTTGAATAGACGTAATTCGGTGGATCAGCCCCATCAGTCATCAGATTGATAGTTGTAGGATCCCAAAAAATCTTTTCAACTTGACCTTGCCCACCATTACTGTTGTAGAAAGCACTACAAAATGGAGATGAATTAGGAACAAGAAAATCTATTTCCGTTTCATTACCAATTAAAGCCGGAAGACCAGCATAGGTCGTACCTGAATATGTCGCTGAAGTATTTTGTAATTTAGTGCCTTGGCAATCGCCACTAATGACCGCATTTGTCGAGTAACCCCCTGTAACATAGGATCTCTCAGCAGCATTTAAGTTTAAGGTTGGGCTTGAGTAAGATGAAGAGTTATCTCCACCACCACATGCTGCCAACATAACAGTTGATAGAAGAGCTAAGCCCAGTTTGAGGTTAGTCGTTTTAAGTAGCTGTGAAGTAGCTCCATTCAAAAACATTTTTTTACCCTATTATTGTTCGTTAATATGCTTACTTTTAAGAAGGCGATATTTTTTTGTAATCGTTAGATGACTCGCTTTGAGCCCATATCATGGTTGCTGATAGACCTCATCAATATTCTGATCGCCGTTACCTGTAAGTAATGCGGTTGGCTGTATATTTTTACGTAAATTCGTTAGTGTGTTGTCGGCATTAAGACGGTAATAGTTGGTTTGGTTATAAAGCAATTGATTGCCAACATACGTATATGCTTTATCATTCGTAATAAGCATCAGGGTAGTTGGAGTATCTGCCGTAACTGACCAGGTCTGGACACCTGAGGCTGCCGGTACCCCGTTTTCATAGGTAACGGTGTTATGCCAGATGCCTGATGATCCAGCAGAAACTGAATTTGGGAAGGGAACTTGGTTTAAGTAAACGGTAGTAGGAGGATTGCTGCCGCTACTGATAGGGACATAGGTCTTGGGATCATAATAACTTTGATACACCTTACCACCATCATTGCTATTATATAAATATGTCGTGCAAAATTTATTAGAGTCCGCAGCCATGAAATCGGTCTCATATTCGTTGGAAATTATTGCCGGTTTGCCATCAAGAGTAGTTCCTGAGTAGGTAGAAGTCAGAGTCCATACTCTGGTGCCTTGGCAGTAACCGCTAATCGCACCTGTTACTGAGCTACCTCCTACAACATGTTTCTCCCATGCTGAATTTAAATTTAATGTTGGAGAGCTAGATGAAGAGCTATCCCCACCACCACATGCTGCTAACATAACGGTTGATAGAAGAGCTAAGCCTAGTTTGAGGTTGATCGTTTTAGGTGGCTGTGAAGTAGCTCCATTCAAAATCATTTTTTTATCCTACTATTTTTCGTTTGCGTGGCAACTTCTTAAATATTGTTATTTTGATTATTGGAAGTCAGGCTAACATCCAGAACCACCAAATACACCTGATGTTGCGTCCACATTTAGATCAGCAATGGATGGCTTGAGAGCCTCATGTTTAATAGCTCTCCTGCTTTTTTCTCAATACTATTTTTACTGTCCATTTTTTTAGCTAGCTCCACTCATAAATCGCCACAAATAATGAGTGATCTGTATGGACAAGTCTTTGAATCCGTTGGACGTGGGCCTACATTGACAACAGTTCAGCATCAGGCCGCGATGCGCCTGCAACTCAGCCGCTGACTATTGATCTAAAAATAGCTAGCACTTTCAACGCCTTTGATATGAGGGAATGTGTATGCCTTAGGAAGCAAATAAAGCTGTTAAGGCCAAGCGCAGCAAAACTCTAGCTGGCTGGTATTCCATTGCGCAATACCTCGTAATGCAGATGTGGACCTGTCGAGCGTCCTGTAGACCCTGATTTGCCAATCACTTGCGATTTCTTTACTGCTTGCCCTACTTGTACTGATAGCTCTTGTGCATGGGCGTAACGCGTAACGTATCCATTAGGGTGTCTTACTTCCACCATATTTCCATAGTCACCGCCCCACCCGGCTTTAATCACAATGCCATTGGCGGTTGCCAAGATGGGTGTCCCTATTGGTGCTGGAAAATCGGTTCCGTCATGCCAAGCAAGTTGGTTCGTAAAGGGATCAATGCGATACCCTAATCCACTTGAGGCTGCTACTTCAAATGGGAGGGGCAATCCAGAAGGCGAGTTCTTAAGAGCAACTTGAGTTTGCGTAAAGGCTTTGCGCAACTCTGAGACCTGAGCGCTTAAACCAATCGATTGCTCTAAGGTGCGGTCTAATCTGATTCCATAGGAATCTTGGTCAGAATCCAATTGACGCACCAGCCTTAAAGGACCCCCTTGTGCAGCAGATACATCAGAAGAGACGGGGGAACTATCTGAATTAGTAAACTGCTTTAACTTTTCCTTTAATGCTGCTAGTTGATTTAAATTAATCTGGGCTTCTTCTAGTCGTGCCTGTAACTCATGTAACTTATGCTCGTAATCAGAGTCTTTAAGGTAAGTTGTTTTTACATCAAACCCATTAGAGTGCTTGATAAAAAGAACTGTATCGCGTGTTTGATTGATGATTGAGGCGATCATCCAATTGATTCCCACTAGGAACAATAGTATTGCTATCAGACCGATGACGATCTGCCGCCTTGATAGATGAAACTCTCTCACTGGAGCAGTGGGACTAGTCATTAATAATATTTGCATATTGCCTCGCTTACTGATCAACGGATCGACGAATTCATTTCTAAAATAGGCTGCATTACTGCCATCACAATTCCCAGCACCAAAAGACCCATTAATAAAATGAGAATCGGCTCTAAAAGGCTTGTGAATATTTTGGTCTTTTGCTCTGCCTCAAGTTCTGCATTTTCAGCGCCGAACTTTAGCATTTCACCTAATTTTCCTGATGCCTCTCCCGAGCGGATCAGATGAATCAAAATAGGTGAGAACACACCCTGACTGCCCAGCGCGCGAGACAAACTAGAACCCTCACGCAGGCGAATCTCAGTCGAATCGATTGCTTCACGCAAGACATGATTACTCAAAGTATTGCGGCCACTTTTGAGGGCTGCCAAGATGGGTACATTTGCGCTAACCAGCATTGCCATCGTATTTGCAAATCGCGCTGTTTCAAATCCCAGGAGTAATGGACCCAATACCGGCAGATTCAGAACAAAGCGATCAAAACCCAAGCGAATATCGCTCCGCTGAAGTGCCTTTCTAGCAAAATAAATGCTAGCTGCAATAACAATCGCCAATAACCATCCCCAATCGACTAAGAAATTAGAGAATCCCAGAACAAACCGAGTGGTGAATGGCAAAGTCTGTTTAGTACTCTGAAATACTCTTGCAATTTGTGGCACTACATAGGTCATCAGAAATAAAATCACCATAAAGGAAACGCCAGTCAACATCGCCGGGTAAGCCAAGGCGGCCAATGCTTTTTGTTTTAAGGCTTGGCGCTTTTCCAAGAACTCTGCCAGCTGGGTGAGCACTTTACCCATCATCCCAGATTGCTCTGCGGCGGCCACTGCACCCTGATAAAGCGGATCAAAACTTTGTTCCTGAGTAGCAACTGCTTGCGATAAAGATAAACCAGAGCGTAATTCAGAAACAACTGATTGCAAAACATTTTTAACATGCTTTTTAGAGCTTTCATCTGAGAGAATCATCAGGGCTTCATCAATTTGCACGCCGGAGCGAACCAGTAAAGCAAACTGCTTAGTGATCAATGAGAGTTCATTGCGAGTAAGGGGTTTATTCTCAGAAAAAAAGTATTGCCAAAAATAGGTCTTACCCCACTGCGTTTCGGGCTCAATACTGACTGGCACCAATTGCTTTAGTAGCAACTGCTGGCGGATCGCACGAATGCTGTCGCCCTCCGCAGTTCCACGCTCGCTTTTACCAGCATAGGTTAGTGCTTCAAAACGATAGCGTGCCATATAAATGTAGTTCGCTAATCTAATTGAACCGCGCCAGTGACACGTAGCTTTTCTTCAATGGTCGTCTGTCCTGAATTAACCCATCTTTGACAATCTTCAGCAAGACTTCTCATGCCATTCGCAGTAGCCTGCTTACGAATCTCACTCTCTGGAACTCGATTGTGAATCAGTTCTTTAATGGTTTCATTCGTGCTCATTAGCTCATATATTCCTGCCCTACCGCTGTAGCCTGATTCACCGCAGGTCGCACATCCAGCCCCTTGACAGGCCTGGCATTTCAAGCGAATTAACCTCTGACCTAAAACACCGAGTAAGGTGGAAGACAATAAAAAGGGTTCAATACCCATGTCAATTAAACGCGTTACTGCTGAAGGCGCATCATTGGTATGTAGAGTTGCCAGCACTAAGTGACCAGTAAGAGAGGCCTGAACAGCAATCTGAGCAGTTTCGATATCTCGTATCTCCCCTATCATCACAATGTCGGGATCTTGACGCAAGATAGCCCTCAATGCCCTAGCAAAGTTCATATCAATACGAGGATTCACTTGAGTTTGCCCAATGCCATCCAAGTTATATTCAATTGGATCTTCCACCGTCATGATGTTGTTGGTTTTATTGCGCAGTCGTAACAAGGCGCCATACAAAGTAGTTGTTTTTCCACTTCCAGTTGGACCGGTAACCAAAACAATGCCATGAGGTCGATTAATCAGTTGATCAAAACTGGTAAATGTATCCTCAGCCATTCCAAGCGTTTTTAAATCTAAACGCTCGTAGTTCTTTTCTAATAAACGCATGACGACTCGCTCGCCATGGGATGTAGGCAAAGTGGATACCCGAACATCAATTGCTTTTCCACCGATACGTAGCGAGATTCGTCCATCTTGCGGCATCCGCTTCTCTGCAATATCTAGAGAGGCCATAATTTTGATGCGTGATACTAGTGCAGCATGCAAGTCTCTACGCATATCCACAACATCACGAAGATTTCCATCAACCCTAAAGCGTACAACCGACTTACGTTCAAATGCCTCTAAATGAATATCAGATGCTTCAGCATGAATTGCTTGCTTTAAGATGCTATTAATCATTCGAATGACGGGTGCATCATCATTGGTCTCTAGCAAATCCATTGAAACCGGCATCTCTTGTAATAAGCGCGATAAATCTAGCGTATCTTCCACCTCATCCAGTACCTGGGATGCATCTAAATCACCCTGTGAATATGTGGCATTTATTGCCTCCATCACCTCGTCACTTGACTTCTCAACTCGCTTAACAGAACCCACCATACGACATATCTCATGAAGAATAGAAAGATCTGTTGCGGGGCTATGAATTAAGGTAAAAACATCTTTTTCCTGACCAGCAGCATCGCTGATAGATTGCCTCTTCAGCAAGACTTGATGATCTCTAGCGTAAGCAAAAGGTATGCGCAACATGATTACTGAGTAGGCACAGTACTCGTTGCAGCGCCAGATGGTCCAGGTGCTGGCGGACGAGACATTGCTGGATTGGTATTAATAGTATTGGCTGGTAATCTTGGCGGAATGAGCGGCGCCTCAGCTTCACTAATATTTGGCATATTCGTTTCTTTAGGGAGAAGCATTGGTAATTGCTTAAATTGGTCTTCTTTGCCCTGCATGACACTTAAGCGATTATTCGTAATTTCATCTGCTTGGTTCTTGTCCCGTAAAACATAAGGGCGTATGAAAACCAATAAATTTCTCTTTACCCGATTCTTATTGTCAT
>CAJARE010000151.1 GCA_903944255.1 uncultured beta proteobacterium | reverse complement strand
TGCGTAATTTTCATCGAGCAGAACTTAGGACCACACATCGAGCAGAAGTGGGCAATCTTTGCGCCTTCAGCTGGCAATGTAGCATCATGATATTCACGAGCGCGCTCAGGATCTAAGCCAAGATTGAATTGATCTTCCCAGCGGAATTCAAAGCGTGCCTTTGATAGGGCGTTATCACGTACTTGGGCGCCCGGTAAGCCCTTAGCTAAGTCGGCACCATGAGCGGCAATCTTGTAGGTAATAATGCCTTCGCGGACATCTTCTTTATCGGGAAGTCCAAGATGCTCTTTAGGTGTGACATAGCACAGCATGGCTGTACCATACCAACCAATTTGGGCTGCACCAATACCACTAGTGATGTGATCATAGCCTGGAGCAATATCGGTAATGAGTGGTCCCAGTGTATAGAAGGGCGCTTCTAAGCAATGCTTTAACTCTTCAGTCATATTCTCTTCAATGCGCTGCATTGGAACGTGACCAGGGCCTTCGATCATGACCTGTACATCATGTTTCCAAGCTTTGGCTGTTAATTCACCAAGGGTATGGAGCTCACCAAATTGTGCAGCGTCATTTGAATCTGCAATGCAACCCGGGCGCAAACCATCACCCAAACTAAATGACACATCATAGGCCTTCATGATTTCGCAAATTTCATCGAACTTTGTATAAAGAAAATTTTCTTTATGGTGAGCTAAGCACCACTTAGCCATAATGGAGCCGCCTCTTGAGACGATTCCAGTTATACGATCTGCTGTTAGAGGGACATAACGCAGCAATACACCTGCATGGATCGTGAAGTAATCTACGCCTTGTTCAGCTTGCTCAATCAATGTGTCACGGAACATTTCCCAGGTGAGATCTTCAGCAACACCGCCAGTTTTATCAAGGGCTTGATAAATCGGAACAGTTCCGATTGGTACGGGGGAGTTACGAATAATCCATTCGCGGGTTTCGTGAATATGCTTACCAGTAGACAGATCCATGATGGTGTCAGCACCCCAGCGAATCGACCACACCATTTTTTCCACTTCTTCATTAATGGAGGAAGTAACGGCTGAGTTACCTAGATTGCCATTAATCTTTACGCGGAAGTTACGACCAATGATCATTGGCTCTAATTCAGGGTGATTAATATTGGCAGGAATAATGGCGCGTCCAGCAGCAATTTCTTGCCGAACAAATTCTCCCGTGACGATATCTGGAAGGTTTGCACCATAGCTTTTACCTGGGTGTTGCTTGAGTAATTGTTTGTACTCCGGATTTTTGCGAAGTTGCTCTAAACCCATCGACTCGCGCAGAGCGACATATTCCATCTCTGGAGTAATGATGCCTTGGCGTGCGTAATACATTTGACTGACATTTTTGCCGGCTTTAGCAACCCGCGGAGCGCTAATGTGTGAAAAGCGTAATTGTTGCGTAGCCTCATCCTGAGATCGTGCGACACCGTATTCAGAGCTTGGCCCTGCAAGTTGATCAGTATCCTGACGTTCGTTAATCCAAGAGTCGCGTAGTCTAGGCAAACCATTTTCAAGGTTAATCACAATTTCAGGATCACTATATGGACCAGAAGTGTCGTAGACCGGTACAGGTGGATTGGATATCAACTCTTCACCAACGCGAGTTGGTAATTGTTCAATCATGCGTATCGGCGCTTTAATATCCGCGCGAGAACCTTGTAAATAGGTTTTAGTTGAGGCTGGGTAGGCAAACTTTTGCCCAAAGTCACGCTCTAAACTTTTAAGACTAGGTATTTCATGTTTGGTTTGATTTTTACTTTTGCTCATGCCCATCTCCTGACTGTTTTAGATGGACGAAACCGGGTGTGTCGGTCTGATGTAACTCCCCACGCCAGCATTATCTGGATCGGGTTTTAGGGTCTTTCTCAGCGCCTAATTATCCAAATCGATATTGAGGGCACCCCTGTTTCATCCTTAAAGATGATTTAACCATGAATTAGAAAAAAATGTATGGCTACGATCTTTATTTGCTGCGTCGCAATATAAAGTCAGCAGTGACAAAGGCGGCATCAGCAGTAAATTCATCGGCTAGGATCCTGGCAGCTGCTTCAGCGAGAGAAGTTTCAATAAAGCCGCTCACTTCACCATCATGGTTGGTTGGCACAAATTGATCGGCTAGCTCTAAATCATAAACATAGAGCAATTCATCATGAAAGCCACGTCCAGCAATCGGTCGGCGCATGTGTATTCTGCCAATTGGTTCAATATTCGCTGCAATTTGCTCGGGTACCCCAGCTTCTTCCCATAATTCTCGACGAGCGCAGACCCACGGGGTTTCATCGGCAGCAATGCCACCTGCAGCGATGTTATCCAATTTACCGGGATCAGTAGACTTCGCTTCGCTTCGCCGACCTAACCAAATCGAATTGGATTTTGTATAGCCATTGATATGGGTCGCCATACTTCGAAAGCCAAAGGTACGAAAGGCGGCTCGCTCAAGACGAAAATATTGATGGCCATTCTGATCTAACCAGGCAAAATCTTCGTGACGCCATCCTGGAATAAAGCCTGCCAAATGCATCATATGAGCAAGTTGATACAAGCTTTTCGATAATTCTTGAGGACGGGTCAGCACAATGCTGATTTGATCACTGCCAACAGAAATGAATGGGATCGGGTCTTTTTCTAGGGTTTCTTGAAGGAAGGCGATAAATTCAGGATTAAGATGTCCAATAGTCTGTGTGCCAGCACTGCCTCCAATCAGCATAATCGGGAGAAAATCTGGTGGAGCAGAGCGCGCAGTATTTTGTAGCATCTCTTCCAATGCGGCTAAGGTGCTGGTAGAAAGTGTATTCATAAAGAAAGTGTAAGAGAAAACGATGGGGACAGTTAAAAAAAATATGCATGGCGGACAAATACTAGCCAATGCATTAGTTAGACAAGGTGTTGAATTTGCCTTCGGCGTTCCGGGAGAGAGTTTTTTGCCCCTGCTTGATGGCTTGGTTGATCACCCCCAATTTCGTTTTATTACCTGTCGCCAAGAAGGTGGTGCAGCTTATATGGGCGAAGCCTATGCGAAATTAACTGGTAAACCTGGCGTAGTGATGGTGACTCGTGGTCCTGGGGCTTCAAATGCCATGGTGGGTATTCATACTGCCTATCAAGATTCCACACCCATGGTGCTTTTAGTGGGACAGGTAGGTACAGATATGGTTGAGCGTGAAGCCTTTCAAGAGGTCGATTACCGCCGTATGTACTCTGAATGTGCAAAGTGGGTGGGCAGTATTGATCGAGTGGATCGGATTGATGAATTTGTTTCTCATGCATTTCATATTGCTCAATCAGGTCGCAAAGGGCCAGTTGTCATTGCATTGCCTGAAGATGTTTTGTATCTCATTGGTGAGGAAAAACCAACTGCTGCGGCACATATCGTTCAGCCTGGATTGGATAGGGTGATCTTTTCTGATGCAATGAAGCAATTTGCAAATGCTAAAAATCCAATGGTATTAGCTGGTGGTGGTAATTGGAATAGGGCAGCATGTGATCATTTGAGGGCTTGGGCAAATCGCGAAGGTGTTCCAGTAGCTACTAGCTTTCGCTCACAAGATCTGATTGATAATCGCGACCCTTGTTATGCCGGTGATCTTGGAATTGGAGCCAACCCCGCATTAGTCAAACGAATTGTAGAAGCTGATGTTTTATTGGTGATCGGCGAGCGTCTTGGAGAAATGACTACTGCTGGTTACAGTGTACTCACGCCGCCTAAAGTAAATAACACTCTCATACATGTGTTGTCCAGCCCTGATGAATTAGGGCGCGTTTATCGCCCAGAATTTGCCATCAATTGCAGTCCCGAAAATTTCTGCATCGCCCTTGCTGAAATTAAAATGACCAAGGAATATTCTGCCAAACGGATGCAAACAGCGCATGCAGATTATTTAGAATGGTCTACTCCAGTCACTGTTCCTGGTAGTTTGCAGCTAGCGCAAATTATGGCTTCGCTACCCAATTTAATTCCGCGAGATGCCATTGTTACTAACGGGGCAGGTAACTTTGCTACTTGGGTTCATCGCTTTTATCCTTATGGCCCAATTCGAAGTCAGTTAGCCCCTGCCAATGGATCGATGGGATATGGTTTACCAGCTGCCATTGCTGCAAAGATTGCTGACCCCAAACGCATTGTAATAGCGGTTTGTGGTGACGGCGACTTTATGATGAATTGCCAGGAACTGGCAACTGCCGCGCGATACGAATCGTATCCAATTATTTTGGTGGTGAATAACGGCATGCTTGGAACCATTCGTATGCATCAAGAGAGAGAATTTACACAGCGCGTCATGGGCACTGCTTTAACAAATCCAGACTTTATCAAGTTTGCAGATAGCTTTGGTATTCCTGGGTATCGCGTAACTCATACTGAAGAATTTGAATCTGCCTTCACAAATGCCCTGAAAAGTAAACGTGGCGCACTCATTGAATTGGTTTTAGATCCCGAGGTGATCACTCCTACAAAGCTTTTATCTAAGCTGGCTAAATAAAAAAGAGGAGCAATGCTCCTCTTTGATGCTTTCAGTGCGAATAATTCAGCAATGAGACTTAGTCAACCCTGGCGCCAGATTCTTTTACTACCTTAGTCCATTTGGCAATTTCTGCCTTAATAAAATTGGCAAATTGCACCGGTGTATTGCCTACAGGTTGCGCACCCATTAAAAGATATTTTTCTTTTACTGAGGGACTATTGATTGCTGCCATCAATTCTGCGCTATCTTTATTCAAAATGTCTGCAGGCATATTGGCAGGACCAACAACACCAAACCATGAGGTTGCTTCATATCCGGGTAGATTTGCAGCTTCAGCAATGGTAGGGAGATCTGGAAAAGCAGGTGAACGTTTTGCGCTTGTAACTGCTAATGCTTTTAGACGACCAGCGCGGATATAGTTAATCGATGAAGGCAAATTATCAAACATGATGTCTACATTACCTGCCATTAAGTCGGTGACTGCAGGTGGGCTTCCTTTATAAGGCAGATGAACCATATAGGTTTTGGTCATGGACTTGAATAGCTCGCCAGCCATGTGAATCGAGGTGCCATTCCCGCTAGAAGCCATATTGACCTTGCCAGGGTTCTTCTTGGCATAGGCAATGAGGTCATTAACAGAGTTGATACTATTTTTTGCAGCAAAGTCAGGATTGAGCACTAATACGTTTGGTAATTCTGCGACCAAGGTAATGGGTGTGAATTCTTTAATTGGATCAAAAGGTAACTTTCCACCGCCTTGGGTATAAAGGGGCAGATTAATTCCATGGGTACCCACTGAAGCCATCAACCAGGTGTAACCATCAGGTGCTGACTTAGCAACAATTTCAGCGCCAATATTACCGCCTGCACCGGGCTTGTTATCAATTACAACATTCCATTTATTAGTAGTGAGCAATTCATTTTGCAGTGGTCTGGCGATGTTATCGGTTGCACCGCCTGCAGGGAAGGGAACCACTAATCGAATCGGTTTATTCGGATAGTTACTCTGTGAGTAAGATGGTGATGAGAATGCTAGAAAGAAAACGCTACTGATGAGTGCTGAACTGATCTTTGCAATTTTTCCAATAGGGTGAGAGTGGGTTTCTTGCATCAATGTCTCCGTTGTTAAATCTGTCTATCACATTTTTAAGTGAAATGAATTATTTTTTATTTCTTCAATAGAATGTAAACCATTTCCTAGTGCTTTGTCATTAATGCTTAACAATTGAGCATTCTAGCTAGGTCTATATAAATCTGCGACTTACGTAAACTTTTACCGATTTATCCACAATGCCTGTGGATAAGTTCATGCAAATTTTGGTCCCGCCGACAGGAATCGAACCTGTATCCCACGCTTAGGAGGCATGTGCACTATCCATTGTGCTACGGCGAGGTGAAGAAACACTAAAAGTATGCTAAAGAGGATAAATCAGATCACAGGATCCTACCATCCACACAAAGCCCAAACTTGGTTGGTAATGGCAATCATCATGTCAGGTGCAAAATAGGCTGTAAAAATGAAGAACAATACACAACCCATCAGCAGATAGATCAGCCATTGCCAGAGACTTCTTTTAAGCATTGGCAATCCGAGCTAGGGCACGCTCTTTAACAGGTAGATTGACTAAGAAAGCAAAAATACCGAGCGCTATAGCAATTTCCCATACGATGAGGTAAGAGCCGGTGCGATCAAATAGATATCCACCAAAGAAGGCCCCACAAAAGCTACCCAGTTGATGTGAGAAAAATACTAACCCTGAGAGCATGCTCAGATATTTCACTCCAAAAATTTGCGCCACAATGCCATTTGTCAGGGGAATTGTTGATAGCCATAAATATCCCATGATTGCTGCAAAGATATAGGTTGTGAGAGGTGAGAGAGGAATCACTAAAAAGCCAATAATCGCAATGGAGCGACCTAGATAGATGGCGGAGAGTAAATACCGCTTTGGAAAGCGTTGACCTAATACACCTGCACTATAAGTGCCAAAAATATTAAATAATCCAATCAAAGCCAATGCTGTCGTTGCCACTGCTGGAGCGCCAACAGCTGGAAAAATACCAGAAAGATCTTTTAAATAAGGCGCCAAATGAACGGCAATAAATACCACCTGAAAGCCACAGACAAAATAACCTAGAGTGAGTAAGCGAAAGCTCGGATTCTTAATCGCCTCCTTGAGAGCCTCTTTGATAGTTTGATCGCCTAATTGATGTTGATGACTAAAATTTTTCTCACGCAACATAAAGGCGGTCGGAATCATGAGGCTGGCCATGAGTGCCAATAAAAGTAGGGCGTCTTGCGCGCCAAACATACTTAAGAAGCCTTGCTCAACTGGAATCATGAGAAATTGTCCAAATGATCCCGCGGCCGCAGCAATGCCCATAGCCCAAACCCGTTTATCGGCAGGTACATTACGCCCTAAGATGCCGTAAACGATGCTGTAGGTAGTGGCGGTTTGTGCAAGGCCAATGAGCAATCCTCCCGCCATGGTGAAATTGAACACATCGGTCGAAAGGGCCATTCCTGCTAAGCCCAGAGCGTATAAGAGGCCTCCAGCCACCATAATTTTGAGAGCACCAAAGCGATCGGCTAATGCGCCAGTAATAGGTTGAAAAGCACCCCAAATCAAGTTTTGTAAGGCAATGGTCAGGGCAAACGTTTCTCGTCCCCAGCCGTTTTCTAGAGTGATGGGTAAGTTAAATAATCCAAAGCCATGGCGAATGCCCATGGATAAAGTCACCATCAGTCCGCCAAAAACGAGGACCTGCCTGATGGAGAGAGAGGGTTTTGTCAGAGAATTCGTCATATTGAATGTAATCAGAGACTTATAGATTTTGGTGCAAATAAAATAGGCAGATCAGCTCTTTTATAAGTGTCTAGAACTAAATTTAGCTTTAAATCTTGACCTATTTCCGTACGGAAAAGATGCAAAACCCATTGTTGACAGAAGATTCCCATAACCCGATTTTGGCATGGATGTTGGGGCTTTTGAGGAAAAGTTCAGGTTAAGCTACAGACATGACTACAATTTGCGCGCATGGCTACCCGTAAAACTTCCGAATATAGTGAATCATCGATTCAGGTCCTAAAAGGTCTGGAACCAGTCCGTCAACGGCCTGGAATGTACACCCGTACTGATAACCCCCTGCATATCATTCAAGAGGTGCTCGATAACGCCTCTGATGAAGCTCTTGGTGGATATGGCAAGCATATTACTGTAACGATGCATGCCGATGGCAGCGTCAGTGTCGATGATGATGGTCGAGGTATTCCAGTCGGAATGCATCCTTCGGAGAAGCTACCCGTAGTAGAAATTGTTTTTACTCAGCTACATGCAGGAGGCAAATTTGAAAAAGGTAGTGGAGGTGCATATGCTTTCTCCGGAGGTTTGCACGGTGTTGGCGTTTCGGTTACCAATGCACTTTCAAAACGTTTAGAGGTCATCGTTTGGCGTGATGGCCAAGTTTCAACATTGACTTTTGCAGATGGTAAAGTCATTGAAAAACTCAAAACGAAAGCTTCATCCAAGGGCGATAAATCTCATGGTACAAGCGTACGCGCTTGGCCAGATGGAAAGTATTTCGATAGTGCAACCATCCCAATGCCTGAACTCATTCGGTTATTGCGCTCTAAGGCAGTGTTATTGCCAGGCGTCAAAGTCACTCTTATCCAAGAAAAATCTGGCGATACTCAAACATGGCAATACGCACAAGGATTGCGCGGATATTTAAATGAAGCGATAGCGCAAGCAGGACATGGTCCTGAAGTGATCCCACCATTCGAAGGTGAGCAATATGCCACCGGTGCAGGTGATGAAGATTCTTTTGCAGAGGGCGAGGGTGCTGCCTGGGTTGTTTCATGGACGGAGGATGGTCCTCCAGTTCGAGAAAGCTATGTCAATCTCATACCGACTCCTGCAGGTGGTACACATGAGAGTGGATTGCGTGAAGGCTTATTTAATGCTGTCAAAGGCTTTATTGAAATGCATGCACTACAACCTAAGGGTGTTAAGTTAATGCCTGAAGATGTCTTTGCCCGTGCTTCATTTATTTTGTCTGCCAAAGTGCTGGACCCACAGTTTCAAGGACAGATTAAAGAGCGTTTAAATTCTCGCGATGCGGTGCGTTTAGTTTCTGCTTACGTTAAATCTGCTTTAGAGCTTTGGCTCAATCAACACGTTGATTATGGTCGTAAGCTTGCTGATTTGGTGATCAAGCAAGCCCAGGCACGAACTCGTGCAGGACAAAAAGTAGAAAAGAAAAAGTCATCTGGCGTAGCTGTGCTGCCTGGTAAGTTAACCGATTGCGAAAGCCAAGACATCGCATTAAACGAGATCTTCTTAGTAGAGGGCGATTCTGCGGGCGGTTCTGCCAAGATGGGACGTAATAAGGAATATCAGGCTATTTTGCCTTTGCGCGGCAAAGTATTAAACACTTGGGAAGCAGAACGCGACCGTTTATTTGCTAATAATGAAGTACATGATATTGCTGTAGCAATAGGTGTAGATCCACACGGACTCAATGACAACCCCGATTTATCTAATTTACGTTATGGAAAAGTTTGCATTCTGTCAGATGCAGACGTTGATGGTTCGCATATCCAAGTTTTACTACTCACACTTTTTTATAAACACTTCCCTAAGTTGATTGAATTAGGCCATATTCATATCTCTCGTCCGCCCCTCTTTAGGGTAGATGCACCCGCGCGCGGAAAAAAACCTGCGCAAAAGATTTATGCATTAGATGCAAATGAGTTGCAGGCGATTGAAGATAAGCTACGTAAAGATGGTGTTAAAGAATCTGGTTGGCAAATCTCACGCTTTAAGGGCTTAGGAGAAATGAGCGCCGAACAATTATGGGATACCACTCTTAATCCCGATACTCGTCGCCTACTACCAGTGACTTTAGGTTCATGGACCGAAGATGAGACATTTAAGACAATGGATATGCTGATGGGTAAATCAGAATCTGGAGCCCGTCGCGATTGGCTTGAAGAGCGTGGTAACGAAGTAGAGGCAGACATCTAATGGCAACGAAAAAGACACCTAAAAAAAGAATTACCAATCCTCAAGCAGATTTATTCTCTGATTCAGTGGACGTGGATATAGCTGTGGTATCAAAAGATCAAGCGAAAAAAGTCACTGCTAGTGGGGGATCTAATACTCCTCGTGGTCCACATGATCCCAACACCGTTGAATTAAATGAAGATAGTAAAGACAGCCTGACATTGGCTGTCTATGCTGAGCGTGCTTATTTGGATTACGCCATTAGTGTTGTTAAGGGACGTGCTTTGCCTGATGTTGCGGATGGTCAGAAGCCCGTACAGCGTCGAATTTTATTCTCGATGAGCGAGATGGGCTTAAGAGCGGAAGCTAAACCCGTCAAGAGCGCCCGTGTTGTTGGTGATGTGCTTGGTAAGTTTCACCCACATGGAGACCAATCAGCCTATGACGCTTTAGTGCGGCTGGCTCAGAGTTTTTCATTACGTTATCCCCTGATTGATGGTCAAGGTAACTTTGGTTCTCGAGATGGAGATGGTGCAGCTGCAATGCGCTACACCGAGGCACGTCTTACTAAGATTGCCAGCTTACTATTGAATGAAATTGATCAAGGCACGGTTGATTTTGCACCGAATTATGATGGATCATTTCAAGAGCCTAAAT
>CAJARE010000150.1 GCA_903944255.1 uncultured beta proteobacterium | reverse complement strand
TCTGTTGAGCGATCTATTCTTTTTGCTAGAACTACCTCAGCGCCTTTTTGCCAATCCTTAAGCATCATCGGAATAAGGGAGGGAGGATCTTGAAGGTCTGCATCGATTGGAATAACGCAATCGCCTGTAGCAGCATCAATCCCAGCGGACATGGCTGCTTCTTTACCGAAGTTACGGGAAAGCTCTAAAACAATGATGCGAGAATCTTTTTTGGAGCTGTCAATGAGGCGGCTCAGCGTTTCATCTTTGCTGCCGTCGTCAATGCAAATAATCTCAAAATCAAAATCAGTTAAGTCGTCAATGGAATTTCTTAGGGATTGATGGAAATGCAAAACCCCAGCCCCTTCGTTAAAAAAAGGGGTCACTATTGAGATTAAAGGACGCTGATCCATAGAAGCCATTGCTAGACAGTGGGTTAAATTAGAATTTTAAGTATATTTGCAGATTATGATACTTTGAATTCGATGGGGTGAAGGATTGGGTTTTAACTAGCCTAATCCAAGTATTTCATTAGCAGTTCTTTGGCTAATTAATTGGGCTTTTGAACATATAGCGGGTGAATAATCACTGTTTTAAAGGATTTGGAGCTTCAGTCAAATTCGCTCTTTTTAGTAGTTTCATTTATTATGGCAAGGTGTTGATTTGAAAGAATATTTTATATGGCGCTTCAAGCTGAGCCCATTATCGTTGACCTCGATGGGACTTTAATTAAAACTGACTTGTTATTTGAGTCAGCTAATCAATTTCTTGCAAGTAAGCCCCTTGCCTTTGGTAGATTGATATTTTGGCTATTTAAAGGTCGCCCCTACTTAAAAGCCCAATTAGCTAAGCATTTTTCTTTGGATCCTGCCTTATTGCCCTATAACCAAGCCTTACTAAGTTGGCTGGGCGAGCGGGCTAAGTTAGGTGTACCGATATATTTGGCAACGGCTAGTAATCAATCATTGGCAGATAGTGTTGCCAAGCACCTCGGAATTTTTACTGGCGTGTTTGCTAGTAATGAAGGGGTGAACTTGAAGTCAGAGCGCAAGCGCGATTTACTGGTGCAGCAATTTGGCGAACAGGGCTTTGACTATATTGGTAATGAATCTGCCGATGTTGTAGTTTGGCTTTCTGCTAAACGCGCTCATGTGGTGAGTACTTCTAAGGCATTAATTGCTAAGGCAGCTTCTCATGGAAACTTGGGCGAGGTATTTGCTGCAGAGAAGCCTGGCTTGGCTGGCGCACTTCTTAAAGAGATGCGTATTTATCAATGGGTGAAAAATTGCTTAATTTTTGTCCCTTTACTTGCAGCACACCAACTCGCTAATCCACTTGGCTGGGCTCAAGCATTCATTGCATTTCTTGCTTTTTGTTTCTGTGCGTCTGCAGTTTATCTATTGAATGACTTAGTGGATATTTCTAATGATCGTATTCATCCGAGAAAGCGTTTTAGACCATTTGCGGCTGGCCACTTAAGCCTACTAACTGGTTGGATACTTTGGCCTATTTTATTATTACTCGCTGTTGTATTTGCCTTCTTATTTTTACCCTCCGCATTCACCTATGTACTGGCGGCCTATTTCTTAATTACCGTTGCTTATTCTTTTGCACTTAAGCGCTATGCTATTTTGGATGTTTTGGTGTTGGCCGGCCTTTACACCATCCGCATTTTGGCTGGTGCGGTTGCAGTTTCAGTGCCAGTGTCATTCTGGCTGTTAACTTTCTCCATGTTCCTCTTTTTAAGCTTAGCGTTTGTCAAGCGCTTTAGTGAACTAAAGACAGCACAAGAACAGGGATA
>CAJARE010000149.1 GCA_903944255.1 uncultured beta proteobacterium | reverse complement strand
AGTGTAAGTGCTTACTATCATTTTAAGCATTGCCAAGATTGAATGAGGCTGAGTTCATTGGGTTTGTTCTTGAACCCAATTGACCCTATAATTACCGCTGTATGTATTGGCTTGACACCGCATTTTGAGCATTTAGGTAGCGTTTTTTGCTGCTCTGCTCGCCACAATAAACAGAGAATAAGATGAATTTATTTGGAAAAGTCACAGGGGCTTCGCTCTATATAGCAGCAGCCTTTGGCACTGCTTTAGCACATGCTGCTGAAAACATGCCAGGGGGCCCTGCAGTTAATCAACTTAATTTTGCTGCGCCTGCAACAAAAATTATGCAAGAAATCCACTGGCTTCATTGGATGATGTTGGTGCTTTGTGCAGTGATTTTTATCGGTGTATTCGGTGTCATGTTCTACGCCATCTTGAAGCACCGCAAATCTTTGGGTCACAAATCTGCATCTTTCCACGAGAGCACCACAGTTGAAATTATTTGGACTGTGATTCCGTTGTTGATCGTGATCGGTATGGCATTGCCTGCAACGAAAACGGTTGTAGCAATGAAAGACACTACAAATTCAGATATCACTATTAAGACCACTGGTTATCAGTGGAAATGGGGATACGACTACATCAAAGGTGAAGGTGAGGGCATTAGCTTTTTGTCTACGCTATCGACTTCACGTGAAGCAATCAATAACTTAGCTCCTAAATCAAATACTTATTTGATGGAAGTCGATAACGAAATGGTTGTGCCAGTAGGTAAAAAAATTCGTTTGATCACTACTGCTAATGACGTTATTCACGCTTGGACCATTCCTGCCTTTGGCGTTAAACAAGATGCCATTCCAGGATTTGTTCGTGACACTTGGTTCAAGGCTGAGACCATTGGTACTTTTCGTGGTCAATGTTCAGAGTTGTGTGGTGCTCAGCACGCCTTTATGCCTATTGTTGTGAGAGTGGTTTCGCAAGAAGACTACACCAAGTGGGTAGAAGAGAAGAAGAAAGAAATGAGTGCATCAAGCGATGATCCTACAAAGGTTTATACCCTTGATGAACAAAAAGAGCGCGGCGCTAAAGTGTATGCATCAAACTGCGCCGCTTGCCATCAGCCAAATGGCAAAGGCGCTGGAGCATTCCCAGCATTAGATGGCAGCAAACTTGTATTGGGACCTAAAGACGCTCAATACAACATCCTTCTGAATGGTAAGGGCGCAATGCCAAAATGGGCTGGTGTGATCTCTGATGGCGATATCGCTGCAGTGATGACCTATACCCGTAATTCATGGGGTAATAAAACGGGTGATATCACTCAGACCCAAGAAATTATTACCGCACGGGGCGGCAAGTAATCTATTCATTAATACAGATAAAACGAAACCGGAGTAATCCATGAGCACAGTCTCTACTACCATTGACCACGCACACGATCATGCGCATGATGATCACACGCCACATGGATGGCGTCGTTGGCTGTTCGCAACCAATCACAACGACATCGGTACGATGTATTTGATCTTCTCTTTTGTCAGCTTATTAGCTGGTGGCGTGATGGCCTTGGGCATTCGTTTGGAATTATTCCAACCAGGTTTGCAATTCTTGCGCCCAGAGTTCTTTAATCAATTGACTACCATGCACGGCCTGATCATGGTGTTCGGTGCGATCATGCCGGCTTTCGTTGGCTTTGCTAACTGGATGGTGCCTTTGCAAATTGGCGCATCTGATATGGCGTTTGCCCGGATGAACAATTTCAGCTTCTGGATTTTGCCGGTTGCTGCTTTGTTATTGTTTGCTACCTTCTTGGTTCCTGGTGGCGCACCTTCGGGCGGCTGGACACTTTACGCGCCATTGAGTTTACAGATGGGTCCTGGAATGGACATGGCAATTTTTGCCCTCCATTTATTGGGTGCCTCTTCCATTATGGGATCGATCAATATCATCGTCACGATTTTGAATATGCGCGCTCCTGGCATGAGCTTGATGAAGATGCCAATGTTCTGCTGGACTTGGTTAATTACAGCTTACCTATTGATTGCAGTAATGCCAGTGTTAGCTGGTGCAATTACCATGGTGTTGACAGACCGCCACTTTGGAACCTCTTTCTTCTCTGCTGTAGGCGGCGGCGACCCAGTGATGTTCCAGCATATTTTCTGGTTCTTTGGACATCCAGAGGTATACATCATGATTCTTCCAGCATTTGGAACCGTGACTTAAATCATTCCAGCATTCTCCAGAAAAACCTTGATTGGCTACAGCT
>CAJARE010000148.1 GCA_903944255.1 uncultured beta proteobacterium | reverse complement strand
TAAAAAAATCACACACATAATTTTGTTCGCAGAGTACCGCGTGGGATTTTTGCGACGAGAAAAAACTAATCGTCGTCCAAGTTGGCATTTGAAAACATACTTGCGTGTATGAGTTCGCTACAACAATTATTTACAACACAGTTTGACGCAAATACTATTAAACAAGTAAAGTTGATGGACGGCAAAGCCATATTGTATATGCGTCCGCAGTCGGTGCAGTGGCAAGTGCGATTTAAGTTAGCAAACAACAAGTGGCATAGCACGACAACAAATACAGACGATATAGAGCAAGCAAAGATAAATGCCATTGCAATTATTGAAACAGTAAAAATAAAAACAGACGCTGGCTTGGCAATTACAACAAGAACATTTAAGCAGATAGCACTAGATGAAATTGCAAATATGAGTAGAGCATTAGATAACAACACGGGGCGTCGTTGTTATCGCGATTACATTTTTGCTATCAACAAATATCTCATTCCTTTTTTTGGCGCCTACGAAGTTGAAAAGATTACAACAGAGATACTTGCAGACTTTGATGCGTGGCGAATTACTGAAATGAATAAAGTGCCGATGGCAAGCACCAAACGCAATCACGCAAGTGCATACATTCGTGTTGTCAATTTAGCGAGAGAGCGTGGCTATGTTGCACACAATCGTGCTGTGCCAATGTTAGACAGCAAAGGCAAGCGTAGTCAGCCTCGCCCAGCTTTTAGTAAAGAAGAAATTATTGAGTTGATAAGTTATACAGAGACTTGGGTAAAGAGTAGCTATACAGAACGCACAAGACTGATGCGAACACTTTGTATTGCTTACATAGAATTTTTGGTAAACACTGGAGTAAGACACGGCACAGAAGCACTACGCTTGCGGTGGAAACATTTGCAGTGGCATTGGATAGGCAATAAAAAATATTTGCGTGTTTGGGTAAGTGGCAAAACTGGTCCACGGCATTTGATTGCCAAGCACGAGGTAATCAAAGTGTTTGAGCGTCTAATGCGTTGGCATAAGTTGGACTACACAAACTTGAATGGACTAATTGAAGCTAAGCTAGACAAAGCTATCTTTTGTTTGCCTGACAACACACAGATAAGCAATATGGAGAATATCTTTAGAAACTTAATGGTGCGTAGCAGTATGCGTGTGGATAGTGGCGGACAGCATAGAACGCTGTATAGCTTGCGACACACTTATGCAACTTTTGCATTAGCAAGTGGTATAGACATACATACGCTGGCGCGCCAAATGGGAACAAGCGTAGGGATGATTGAGAGGCACTACAGCAAAATGACGGCAACAATGGCTGCAGAAAGATTGGCTTAAGCAATGGGTGGGGGTGTCGTGTTGAACACGACTGATTGCGATAGATAATCATAAAATACGATAAATGATTATTTTGAGGTTAAAGTAGTTCTCACAATTCCAAGTGATAGCATTTCAAAATGAAATTATGGAGGGCTAAAAAGTTGAAAAAAATTAAACTCGCAGTTGTTGTGTCTCTAGTTTTAGCCTCAGGATTGGCTAGTGCAGATGGTTTGAAGGTTTTTGGTCGAGAATTTTGTGGTGGATACGATGCAGGCGCCTGTATTAATCTTAACCGTAACCTTATAGATGCCAAGACATGGACGGGGCAATATAAATATCCTAAAGGTCGAGCGGCATTTGAAAAGTGCGTTGCTGGAGCCAATGGAACAGATGGAGACATAGCTTATTGCTCAATGATTTTTCATCGAGAAGAGCAGTCGCCGAGTAAGCGTGCTGAAATGTGTGCTCAGTCAGTGCGTCAAAAATATTGGGAAGTGGGTAGTGATTACACGATGAGACTTTATGATTCTGTTTGGAGTTGTGGAAAATAATGGGATTAAATTTTCCCATTAATTACTAACTTAATTAGTAGCTGAACATCATCCTTATTTTTGGCCCCATCTTCAATTTGCGCAATTTTTTCAATTATTGAATTTGATAATGGGGTATTTTGCTTCAACATACTGGCAATAAAACAAAGCCCAAAGAACTCGTAATAGTTAATGCTTCCAATCTCTTTATGTTCTACTGAGCGAGTGATGTCTTCGATAAGCTTATGAAATTTAGTTGGATCAATTTCATGTCTGCGGGATATGATGCCAATTAACATCAATGGCGATAAATTCAACTTCTTAACGCTAACATATTGATGAAACCAGTTAAAAACAGTATCTTCTGGCCTTGAGATGCTTCTGCCCTCAAGGTTCATAGTGAAGCCGCCCTTTAGCTTATAGTCCTTAGTCTCCATGTTGCTATCGAATAGCTGATGATCTTTGAGTTGACCAAGCATCTTTTCAATTAAACCAGCTGTAGAAAAAGCAAATGGCATAGGGGTTAAATCTCACATTGGGTTAATTAGTAATGCAAAAATAAATCTAAAAAATTTACAAACTGCTAGTTTTCGAGATTTGTAACTGCTAATATAAAACATAATGAAAAGTAAATATCATTCAGCATTATTAATAGCCTGCATGACATACTGCTGTTTAAATAATGCTATTGCGCAATCTGCTTTTGATTGGGCTTCGTCCCCATATACTTGGACTAACTCTCCATACAACCCAGTGAATAGTCCATACGCTTTAGGGAATTCACCATATGCGCTTGAAAATAGCCCCAATAGCGTAAATCCATCAAACGGAGTGTTTGATGGTGAGGGCAATAGAACTGGTTACTATGTCTCTAATGGCCAAGGATCTACAAATGTATTTGATTCGGATGGAAATCGGCAATTTTATGTGCCAGAATCCATCCCAACTTCAACTGAAGTTGGGCCATATAACCCCAATCAGTTGGGTAATAGTCCTTATGCGTGGGGCAATTCGCCTTATGCGCTGGAAAACAGCCCATACAATCCAAGTCAAAGTAATGGTGTTTTTAATCCCACTGGCGACAGGGTTGGGTATGTCTCTAAAACAAGCGGCCAAGTTTTTATTACTGATTTTTTACCATCGCCTGAGCAATAAGACTCCTAGACTTTAATCTTCTTAGAATGCAGCTTATTTTTAAAGACCAACCATGAAACGCATATCAATTTTTTTTATTACTACCCTTCTAATTGCATGCGGTGGGTATCACGGTGTTCTAGGCTCGTCTAGAGGTTATAGCGCAAGCGAAATAACGGTCCAGTCCGACATTAATGTAAGTGGGCTAAGAATTAGATACAGCACAAGAGAGCAAAAGGCGGCAAAGGATCTATCTTGTCCATCAGGCAGGGTATCCATGATTGAGCTTAATGGCCCAATCGGTCCTGATTCCTCTGAAATAATAGATAGAATTCTAAGTAAAGCACAGCCATGTAATGGATTGGCCGCCTGGGTTTACCTTAACTCGAATGGGGGGCGACTTAGTGACGGCTATAAGTTAGCTAATATTTTTAAGAAATATTCAGTATTTACGATAGTAATGGATGGGCAAACCTGTGCATCAGCCTGTGCTATCGCTTATCTTGGTGGAGAAATAAGGACGGTTATGGGTGATGGGCAGCTGGTATTTCATGCGCCGTATGTAAAAAATCCCATCACTGGCGATGCTCAGTGCAAGACTAGGACGGATTCAGAGGAATTGCGAAATTTTTACATTTCATTAATTGGTCGAAAAGATGGAGCATATCTCTTTGAAAGAACGATGGATTCATGCTCCACCACAGGCGGATGGGTAATAAATAAAGATGCCGCAAAAATGTTCGGCATCGCTAATATAGTTAAGTAGACTGGATGTATCAACAAAAGCGTCGTGTTTAACACGACACTACTACCCCCTCAAAAACCGTCTATACGCATAGCATTTGGCGCGCCAAATAGCTCTGTGCTTCAGAGATCCACTGGTTTAAGCGTGTAGAGCTGATTTGAGGTGTTTGGCGAATTTCGTCGTCTTAAACCCACGAATTACATAAATACATTTAGCGCCACCAAAGATTATTACTATTTTCTTTGGCGGAGCTAAATGCTAAGTCATTGATTCTTGGAAAGATTGTTTTTGATACAAACTGGTCGTCCTTTTTAGCAAAAGAATACAAACTGCATACACAGTTCTATTTATCTAAAGGAAAACTAAATGGCACAAGCAAAAACACTTACTACAGCAGAGCTAGAACAAGTCTTACGCTACATGAGCACTCGCAAATACGCAGAGCGAAATCGCGCAATGTTATTGATGGGATTTTGGGCGGGACTTCGCGTTAAAGAAATCGCTCAATTAAAAATGGGGGATGTATTAAATGAAGATGGATCTATTCGCAGTGAAATCCGTTTAAGTGCAGCGCAAACAAAAGGCAATGACGGTAGAACAGTGTTCTTGCCAGCAAAGCTAAAAGAAGAGTTGGCGGTGTATCTCAAAACCCGACACATCACCATGCCTGATATTCCGTTGTTCCATACATCTAAGCGCTTGGGCTGGACGCCTAATACGATGTGTCAGCACTTCTTTTGGCTTTATAAGAAAGCAGGTATTGCGGGAGCGAGCAGCCATAGTGGTCGCAGGCAATTTATTACCACCTTGGCAAACAAGGGCATTTCTGTGCGGATCTTGGCTAGCTTAGCGGGACATAAGAGTATTGCTGTAACGCAGAAATACATTGATGTGAATGATGATATGAAAAGGGCGGCTGTGGAGTTGATATAACAGTTTAGTCATCGTAGCGGGATTTGCGCGGCGCTCTGGTTTGCCGCTCAATCCAGTGGTGATTGTCTGTGCAAGGAAATCGCCCTTCAGTAGCGTGTGCCACCAAATTCTTAGCTTTTTCTAAATACTCGCTAACTGCCGATGACATTTTGATGCGTTTTTCATTAATTTCAATAGTCCTATCCGAATGAACTACATTGAGTTTGGGGTTAATTCTCAGTTCCTCGCCTATCTCATACAGCAATGCTTCACCTTGCTTGGATTTTTCAATAAATGCGCGGTAAACAGCTAGGCAAATATTGAGTGAGACGGAGGTGAGCTTGCGGGACTCCATGCGCACAGGC
>CAJARE010000147.1 GCA_903944255.1 uncultured beta proteobacterium | reverse complement strand
TCAATCACTTTATCAAAGGTGATGTTTTCATCGTGCTCACCTGCGTCTGCTTTTGCAGCAGGGGTAAAAATAGGCTCTAGTAATTTTTGAGCATTCTCTAAACTTTCTGGCAGTGGTATGCCACAAACCTTACCCGTCTCTTTGTAGTCTTTCCAACCACTCCCAGCCAAATAGCCCCGCACTACTGCTTCAACCATAATGGGTTTAAGACGCTTAGCAACCACCGCACGGCCAGTCACTTGCGACACCTCATCAGCAGCTACTACCGTTGCTGGATCAATGCCAGTTAAGTGATTAGGAATCACGGCAGCTAACTTATCAAACCAAAAGTTTGCCATTTGATTGAGTACAACCCCCTTCTCGGGAATGGGTTCACCCATCACCACATCAAATGCGGACAAGCGATCAGTCGTAATCATGAGCAGCTTGTCATCACCTAGCGCATAAACATCACGTACCTTACCTTTGGACAGCAAAGGGAGTGACTTAATAGAGGTAGCGTACAAAGCAGCCATCTTTAACTCACTTGACGATCTGAGCTAACTTGCCACTCTTGTAAAGCTCTGCCATTTTTTCTAATGCGATAGGTTTAATTTTGGATGCTTGACCAGCGCACCCAAAAGCCTCAAAGCGCGCAAGACATACTCTCTTGGCAGCTTCGCGTGCTGGCTTTAAGTAATCACGAGGATCAAACTTGCTGGGGTTCTCGATAAAGTAACGACGAATGGCTCCTGTCATTGCCAGACGAATGTCAGTATCAATATTGATCTTCCGTACGCCATTCTTAATTCCCTCTTGAATCTCCTCTACTGGCACGCCATAGGTTTCTTTCATATCTCCGCCGAATTGACGAATCTCCGCGAGCAATTCCTGAGGAACACTAGAGGAGCCATGCATCACTAAATGGGTATTCGGAATGCGTGCATGAATTTCTTTAATGCGATCAATCGCCAAAATATCCCCTGTTGGCTTTTTGCTGAACTTATAAGCGCCATGGCTCGTACCAATCGCAATCGCCAATGCATCACATTGGGTTGCCCTGACAAAATCAGCGGCTTGCTCAACATCGGTCAACAACTGTTCACGAGTCATCGTACCGTCAGCACCATGACCGTCTTCTTTGTCACCCTTCATGGTTTCTAAAGAACCTAAAACTCCGAGTTCAGCTTCAACCGTTACTCCAATAGAGTGGGAAAACTTCACCACCTCTTTAGAAACATCAACGTTGTATTCATAGCTGGCAACAGATTTACCATCTGCCTCTAATGAGCCGTCCATCATGACGCTGGTAAAGCCGCTCTTGATCGCTGCCATACAGACTGCAGGACTCTGTCCATGGTCTTGATGCATCACTACTGGAATATGTGGGTAGGATTCCACTGCCGCTGAAATCAAATGGCGTAAGAATGCTTCACCGGCATATTTCCGAGCACCAGCCGATGCTTGCATGATCACCGGAGAATCTGCTTCGTGCGCAGCTTCCATGATGGCGGTAACCTGCTCTAAGTTATTGACGTTGAACGCTGGCAGGCCGTAACCATTTTCAGCTGCATGATCCAAGAGTTGTCGCAAAGATACTAAAGCCATGATGTTCTCTTAATAAATTGAATGCGTTAATGAGATAGGTAAATGAATGGGATTACTTCACATGAATAATTTTGAGGGTATTGGTACCGCCAGGCTCGCCCATGGGTTCACCTGATGTCAGTACCACGGTATCGCCCTTTTTGACTGCGCCTAATTTTTTGAGACATGCCTCTACCTCTTGTAAAGCCGTATCCCGGTCTTTGGAATAGTCCAAACCAATCGGAGTCACGTTGCGGTAGGTGCTCAAAGCACGCTGCGTCGAAATCTTGGATGTCAATGCAAAAATAGGGACATGAATATTATGGCGACTCATCCAAATCGGAGTAGATCCTGAATCTGTTAACGCTGCAATGGCATTTGCATTCAAATGATGGGCGGTAAATAGAGCGCCCAAGGCAATGGTTTGATCAATGCGAGTAAAGGTTTGATCTAAGAAATCCGTATCTAATTTAACGCGATCGGATTTTTCTGCTTCTACGCAAATTTCTGCCATCGCTTTAATCGTCTGCACTGGATATAAGCCAGCAGCAGATTCAGCAGAAAGCATCACGGCGTCAGTACCATCTAAAACGGCATTGGCTACGTCGCTTACTTCAGCACGCGTAGGCACTGGCGCATTAATCATCGACTCCATCATCTGGGTTGCCGTGATCGTAAATTTATCAGCCTCGAGCGCCCATTTAATCATGCGCTTTTGTAGTGCTGGTACAGCAGGATTACCCACTTCAATCGCTAAGTCGCCACGAGCAACCATAATGCCATCACTCTCAGCAATAATACTTTTGAGCGCTTCAGGTTCGATGGCTTCTGCGCGTTCTACCTTTGCAATAGTGCGTACTTTACCAACGCCATATTTGGCGCTAGCTGCATCCGCTAATTTACGGGCATAAGCCATATCAGCACCATCTTTTGGAAAACTAATCGCCAAGAAATCAACGCCCATTGCGATCGCTGCATCTAAATCAGCAATATCTTTTTCAGTGAGTGCGGGAGCAGTAAGACCGCCACCAGCACGGTTAATACCTTTGTTATTCGACAGTGGACCACCCTGCTCTACAAGGGTGTAGATTTCACCGCCCTGAACCCTTTCGACACGCAATACAACTAAGCCGTCATTGAGTAAAAGACGATCGCCTGATTTAACATCATTGGGCAACTCTTTATAGTCTAGGCCAACACGTCCTTGATTACCTAGTTCGCAATTCACATCCAAAATAAATTGCTCGCCTTCTTTGAGCAAAATTTTGCTGTCAGCAAATTTTCCGACACGGATTTTGGGGCCTTGAAGGTCAGCCATAATGCCTACTTCTTTACCCACTTCGGCAGAAATGCTGCGCACTAAATCGTGACGTGCTTTGTGATCTGCTACTGTGCCATGCGAAAAGTTCATCCGCACAACATCCACACCTGCGCGAATCATATCGCGAAGGACTTCAGGCTTTTCAGATGCGGGCCCTAAGGTGGCAATAATTTTGGTTGCTCGAAGCATATTTAGTCTTTCGCTCTTTCTGCTAATACTGCAAAGGCTGGCAAGGTTTTGCCTTCGAGGAATTCCAAGAAAGCACCGCCCCCAGTTGAGATGTAATCCACTTGATTTTCAATGCCATATTTAGCAATCGCCGCCAAAGTATCGCCACCACCCGCAATGGAGAACGCTGGGGAATGGGCAATCGCAGCAGCTAACATTTTGGTACCACCACCAAACTGATCAATTTCAAAAACGCCCAAGGGGCCGTTCCAAACGATCGTGCCCGCATGGGCCAGCATGGTCGAGAGGCGTGCTGCTGTTTTGGGGCCGATGTCCAAAATCATATCGTCTTCTGCTACTTGATCAGCAGCAACACGATTGGCGCGCGCTAATGGAGATAACTCGTTTGCAACAACAACGTCTTCAGGAATCGGCACATGTGCTCCACGCTTTTCCATGATCTCCATAATTTCTCTTGCTTCATTGACTAAATCGGGTTCAGCCAGAGATTTGCCAATCGGCAATCCTTTGGCAAGCATGAAGGTATTGGCAATACCACCACCCACAATGAGTTCATCGACTTTGTCAGCCAAGGCTTTGAGGATAGTCAACTTTGAAGATACTTTGGAGCCAGCGACAATCGCTACCAGCGGACGCTTAGGGCTTGCTAGCGCTCTGCTCAGGGCATCTAATTCTGCAGCCATCAGTGGCCCTGCACAAGCTACTGGTGCAAATTTTGCTACGCCATATGTCGTTGCTTCAGCACGATGCGCAGTACCAAAAGCATCATTGACATACACATCACACAGAGCAGCAATCTTTTTTGCTAACTCATCATTATTTTTCTTTTCGCCCACATTTAAGCGGCAATTTTCTAGAAGCACTAATTCACCAGGCTTCACTTCGAATCCACCATTCACCCAATTACTAATGAGGGGTACTTTGCGATTGAGTAAAGTCGCAATCCGATCAGCCACTGGGGCCAAACTATCTTCAGGCTTAAATTGCCCTTCGGTTGGACGACCCAAATGTGAAGTCACCATTACGGCAGCGCCAGCATCAAGACATAGTTGAACTGCAGGCATAGACGCCCGAATTCGGGTGTCTTCAGTAATGTTGCCGACATCGTCCTGGGGCACATTTAAGTCGGAACGGATGAGAACCCGTTTCCCCTTCAAAAGGCCTGATTGCGCCAATTCACTTAAACGTTTAACTTTAAATAAGGATTCCGGCATGTTTTTTCAGAAAAATAGGGTGGTTAAGGTGTTTTAGCTTGATTCTTGGGAATACTCCATTCTAAATGT
>CAJARE010000146.1 GCA_903944255.1 uncultured beta proteobacterium | reverse complement strand
TCCAGCGGAAATGACATCATCAATAATCACTACTTTGCCCTTAACGGGGGCGCCAATCAGTGAACCACCTTCACCATGATCTTTGGCTTCTTTGCGGTTATAGGCGAAGGGCACATTGATGCCATCATCTGCCAATGCAATCGCTGTAGCTGCTGCCAAAGTGATTCCCTTGTAGGCAGGCCCATATAGCATATCGAATCCAATCTTAGATTCTTCTAGGGCATTGGCGTAGTAACGACCTAAGGCGCTTAATCGGGCGCCATCGTTAAAACCACCGGCGTTAAAGAAATAAGGTGAAAGTCGTCCCGCTTTGGTTTTAAACTCCCCAAACGACAAAACCTTTGCCTCTAAGGCAAAACGAATAAAGTTATCTTGATTAGAATTTTTTGAGCTCATAGGACTACATGTTACGCATCATTTCCGCGAACCTCAACGGTATCCGTTCTGCAGTGAAAAAAGGCTTTCTGCCATGGGTGGTAAAGCAAAAAGCCGACTTCATTTGCATGCAAGAGCTCAAAGCTCAACAGGATGACTTGGAAGATGCCATTCTGAACCCAGATGGTCTTCATGGCTTTTTTCATCATGCGCAGAAAAAAGGCTATAGCGGCTGCGGGATTTACACCCCGCATAAACCAGACGAAGTGCTTTATGGCTATGGCAATGCAGAATTTGACGCCGAAGGTCGTTATGTTGAGGCGCGCTTCAAAGGGCTTTCAGTCATTTCGGTCTACATGCCCTCAGGTTCGAGCTCACCCGAAAGACAAGAGGCTAAATACCGCTATCTCGATAGCTTCTTGCCTCACCTCGTCAAGCTCAAGAAATCCGGACGTGAGATTGTTCTGTGCGGCGATGTAAATATCGCCCATCAAGAAATTGATCTTAAGAACTGGAAAGGTAATTTGAAAAATTCAGGCTTCCTTCCAGAAGAGCGCGCTTGGCTCACCAACTTATTTGAGCAAGTAGGCTATGTGGATGTATATCGCAAGCTAGAACCTAAAGCTGGAGAGTCCTGCTACACCTGGTGGAGTAATCGCGGTCAAGCCTATGCCAAGAATGTAGGGTGGCGTATTGATTACCATATCAGTACGCCTGGTATAGCTAACTCTGCCAAAAAAACAGCTGTGTATAAGGATGAGCGCTTTTCAGATCATGCGCCTCTCACTGTGGATTACGACTGGAAAATCTAACTTTTAATACTAGTCAGAATCTTTTTTAATCTGCACTACTTTGAAATGAATCGTCGCCCAAATTAATAAGAGCACAGGTGCGCCAATAATAGCCGTGCCATAGAAGAATGCTGGATAACCAAATGAGTCTACAAAGACGCCTGAAAAGCCTGCCAACCATTTGGGAATTAGCAACATCATGGAACTAAACAAGGCGTATTGTGTTGCTGAGTAACGAATATTAGTCAGCGCCGATAAGAAGGCAATAAAGGCTGCGCTGGCAATGCCAGAACTCAGATTATCGACTGAGATGACCCAAATTAAGCCCTGCAAATCATGCCCTTGGGTTGCCAACCATGCAAACAATAAATTACTAAGGGCCGATAGTACAGCCCCTAAAAATAAAATACGTAAGACTCCAAATCGAAGTGTTAAGACGCCGCCTATAAATGCGCCGACTAAAGTCATGATGACGCCAAACACTTTACTGACTGCTGCAACCTCATCTTTGGTGTAACCCATATCTACATAAAAGGGGTTAGCCATAATGCCCATCACAACATCACTGATGCGATAGACCGCAATCAAAGACAAAATCAAAATAGCAAGCCAACGATAGCGGTGAATAAATTCTGCAAATGGTTCAATCAAAGTTTGATGTAGCCAAGCTTTAGCATTACGTGCTTTGGGAAGATCAACACGAGCAGGCTCTTTGCTCAGCAGAGTAGTCAGAACTCCAACACCAATAGAGGCAGCCATGCAAAGATACGCAAACTGCCAGGCGCCTGGATCATAGGTCCCCGAACCAGCTTCAGCACGAGCAGCAAGCCATAAAACGCCAGCACCGGCCCAGATTAAAGCCAATCGATACCCAGTTTGATAAGTGGCTGCAAGCGCAGCTTGATGATCGCTGTTGGCAGATTCAATACGAAATGCATCCAATGCAATATCTTGTGTGGCAGATCCAAACGCAACCAATAAGGCACACCAGACCACCATATTTAACTCAAGCTTTGGATCAACGCTAGACATTCCCACCAGCCCAATAACGATTAATGCTTGAGCAAAAAGCAACCAACTACGCCTACGGCCAAATAATTTAGTGAGTAAAGGGATTTGCAAGCGATCCACTAAAGGCGCCCACATCCACTTGAAGGCATAAATCAACCCAACCCAAGTGAGATAGCCAATAGTGCTTCTATCAATACCTGCTTCACGCAACCAAAAGCTGAGCGTTCCCAGTATGAGTAAAAGTGGCAGGCCTGCAGAAAAGCCTAGAAATAACATCCGCAAACAGGGCCATTCAAGGTAAACCCGAAAATCTTTCAACCAAGAATGAACAACTTTGGGCACGATGTTAGGCGCTACGAATACGGAACAGTGCCAAACTACCAAAGAAATTAGGCAAGAGGGTCACCTGTCGACCATCGTGCAAGATACATTGATCTAATATTTGTAAGCCAATACTGGAGGCTAACTTTTCAAAATCCTCAACAGTAAGTACACGTACGTTAGGAGTGTTGTACCACTGATAAGGCAAACTCTTAGAGATTGGCATACGACCCAATCCAACCGCCATACGATGGGACCAATGGCCAAAGTTTGGAAAAGAAATAATTGACTCTTTCCCGACTCGTACTACCTCACGCAGAATTTTTTCAGTTTGATGGATCGTCTGCAGAGTTTGTGAGAGTACTACCGTATCAAAACTATTATCTTCAAAAAGAGCTAGGCCACCTTCCAAATCCTGCTGAATAACGTTCAGGCCTTTTTGCACACAAGACAGCACGCGTGCATCATCAATCTCTACGCCATAGGCATGAACTGGTTTTTGTTTTTGCAAAAATTCTAAAAAGCTACCATCGCCGCAACCCAAGTCCAAAACCTGAGAATTCGGTGCAATCCAGTTCGCTATTGCAGCAAAGTCAGCACGAATATTCTTGGTGATCATGATTGAACCTCAAGCATTTGCTCAAAATAAGCACGTACAAGGTTGTGATATCTCGGATCATCTAACAAGAAAGCATCATGGCCATGAGGTGCATCAATTTCTGCATAACTCACTTCACTCTTATTGCTGAGAAGCGACTGCACAATCTCACGACTACGATCAGGCGGGAAACGCCAGTCTGTAGAAAAACTCACTACTAAAAACTTAGCCTGTACTTCAGCCAAGGCACGATCCAGGCTGCCCTCATAACGACGAGCAGGATCAAAATAATCCAGCGCTCGGGTAATTAGCAAATAGGTATTAGCATCAAAGTAGGTTGAAAACTTATCGCCCTGATAACGCAAATAGCTCTCAACTTCAAATTCCACATCAAAACTAAATCGGTAATCATTAGACTCACCATTAGGGCGCTGTAACTCACGCCCAAATTTTTCAGCCATGTCATCATCAGACAAATAGGTTATGTGGCCAACCATACGCGCCAAGCGCAAACCACGCTTTGGTACTACGCCATGTTCATAGTAGTTACCACCATGAAAATCGGGATCTGACAAAATAGCATTACGCGCTACTTCATTAAAAGCAATATTTTGCGCACTCAGCCTTGGAGTTGATGCCACCACTACGCAATGATCTAGTCGTTTGGGGAACTGAATAGCCCAAGCCATTGCCTGCATGCCGCCTAAGCTCCCGCCCATCACGGCAGCAAATTTACGAATTCCTAATTTATCAGCCAAGCGTGCCTGAGTATTTACCCAGTCCTCAACTGTGATCACTGGAAAGTCAGCTCCATAAGGCTTTCCGGAGGCCGGATTAACACTCATTGGACCCGTGGATCCAAAGCATGAACCCAAATTATTGACGCCTATGACAAAAAAATAATTGGTATCGACTGGTTTCCCAGGACCAATCATGTTGTCCCACCAGCCAATATCTTTTGGATCATCAGGGCTAGGGCCAGCAACATGATGTGAGGCATTTAATGCATGACAAATTAATACAGCATTACTTTTATCGGCATTCAATTTGCCGTAAGTTTCAATGACTAAATCATAGCCAGACAACATGGCGCCACTCTGCAAAGGCAGTGGCTCGGCAAAGTGGATAGTGTTTCTAGAGAGATGTAACTCGCTCATTCTGAGAGAAGGATGCGCAAACTAATATCGGAGGCTTCGGTTGGCAACTTCTTAAAGCCGCTACGCGCAAATCGATGCCAGCGCCCTAAAACAAAGCTCATCAACATCGCAGCCCGAATACTGACCTCTTCTTGGCCTACTTGTGCCCATGCACCGCCTTGGGTTTGAGCAATACGCAATGCTTGTTTGAGTGAGGTCTCAACCCGATCTAATGTCTGGGTAATGCGTTCTTGTAAGCGATCATCCTCTTGTAGCAAGGCATCGCCCAATAAAACCCGAGTCATTCCAGGATTCTTTTCAGCAAAGAATAAGAGCATTTGCAAAATACCGCGCGCTTGTGCAAGACCTGATTCCTCTTTTTGATTGATTTGGTTAATCAAACCAAAAACAGTTTGCTCAATAAAAGAAATGAGTCCTTCAAACATTTGCGCTTTACTTGCAAAATGGCGATATAAGGCCGCTTCAGAAACTTGAATTTTGGCAGCTAAGGCAGCAGTTGTTACACGCTCCCCTTTGGGGTTTTGCAGCATTTCTGCAAGCACTTGCAAAATTTGCAGGCGCCGTTCGCCAGGACGTGGGCGTTTGCGCGTCTTACCAGCATCAGCAATGCCGTCATCAATCTCTTTTGGCTGTAAAGATTCGCGCATAGTCTCTAATTATCTTGAGCGAATCATTGTTCCGAATGCTTGCTCAGTCAAAATCTCTAACAACAAGGAATGTTCAATTCGCCCGTCGATGATGTGAACTGAATTCACGCCACTCTTGGCGGCATCCAAGGCTGATGAGATCTTGGGTAGCATGCCTCCAGAAATCGTACCGTCAGCAAACAGAGCATCGATCTCTCGTGCTGTTAAGTCCGTTAAGAGCGTACCGCTCTTATCCATCACACCTGGAATATTGGTCATCATGACCAATTTCTCTGCATGCAGAATTTCAGCCATCTTGCCGGCCACTAGGTCAGCATTAATGTTGTAGGCTTGCCCCTCTTCGCTAAAGCCGATAGGGGAAATCACAGGAATGAAAGCATCGTCTTGCAAGGCCTTAACAACCGCTGGATTAATCGTATCAATCTCACCAACAAAGCCTAAATCAATCAAGCCGCCAGGTTGCTTTTCATCAGCAACCAACATTTTTTTAGCCCGAATGAGTCCGCCATCTTTACCAGTCAAGCCTACTGCCTGACCGCCAAAGTGATTAATGAGCATCACAATATCTTGCTGCACTTCACCACCAAGAACCCACTCTACAACTTCCATGGTTTCTTCGTCGGTGACACGCATACCCTGAATAAAAGTTCCAGTCTTACCAATCTTCTTTAACGCCTCATCAATTTGTGGGCCGCCACCGTGAACTACCACAGGATTCATGCCCACTAGCTTGAGCAAAATAACGTCGCGTGCAAAACTTTCTTTGAGGCGCTCTTCTATCATGGCATTTCCACCATACTTAATCACAATGGTTTTACCGTGATAAGAGCGGATATAAGGTAAAGCCTCAGCAAGAATCTCTGCCTTTAATAAAGGAGAGATATCACTAATGGTAGGTACTGGCTTAGTCATCGCAGCTTGAATTTATTCGCCAAATAGTTTTTGACGGAGTTCACGACGCTCTTGGGCCTCAAGAGATAAGTTGGCGGTAGGCCTTGCAATTAAACGGTTCAGGCCAATAGGCTCACCTGTTTCTTCGCACCAACCATAGTCACCAGACTCTATACGAGCTAATGCTTGCTCTACTTTTTTCAGCAACTTACGTTCACGATCACGTGTACGCAGCTCTAAAGCATGCTCTTCTTCGATTGTTGCGCGATCTGCTGGATCTGGCACCAAAATATTTTCACGAAGATGTTCAGTGGTCTCTGAAGCATTCTTTAAAATGTCATTTTTTAAGGTCAACAACTTTTGACGGAAAAAATCTAACTGCCCAGCACTCATGTAGTCCTTGTCGGACATCTTGAGCAATTCAGCCTCAGTCAAAGGGCCACCCTTGTGGGCCTTAGGACTCGCAGCCTTAGTGCTTGATTTTGCAGTAGTAGTTGTTTTTGTTGCTGTTTTTACCGTCATTTCATTCTTTCCTGGATTTGAAGCATTATTGCCCCATTCTGCCAAAGTTTTACAGCCCCTCAATCAATATTGTTCAATATTCACCAATAATGACCATGGCGGCGGATTGTACCCGAATCTACTGCACCAAACATCCCTCAAGCCCTGCTAATAGCGTGTCTTTAGGCAAATCAATACCAATGAAGACCATCCTGGTTTGCTTGGGCTCAGCACCCCAGGGGCCCGCCATATCACTACCCATCATCTGATGAACCCCCTGGAAGACTACTTTTCGGTTGCTTCCCTTGACATAGAGAACACCTTTATAACGCAGCATCTTCTCGCCAAAGACTTCCAAGATGCCCCCTAAGAAGTCTTCCAACTTTTGATGATCAAAGGGTTTATCACTACGAAAAACGAATGATTGGATGCGATCTGTGTGCCCTGCATGGCCATGATGGTGGTCATGGCTGTGGTCATGCCCACAAGTGCTGTGATCATGGTCATGACTATGGTGGTGATCATCCTGCTCTAAGAAATGGGGGTCAATATCTAATTTGGCATTAAGGTTGAAGCCTTTGAGATCCAAAACAGCATTCAGAGGTACAACCCCCTTAGAAATGCCAGTAATAGGGGCCCTTGGATTCATATTCATCAAACGATTACGTAAGGACTCTACTTCGGCGGGCGTCACCAAATCTGTCTTTGTAATAAATATCTGATCTGCAAAACCCACTTGACGTTGAGCCTCCTCATGCTCAGTCAGCTGTTGTGGACCATGCTTGGCATCCACTAGCGTGACAACGGCGTCTAAAACATAATGATCAGCAACGTCATCATCCATAAAGAAGGTTTGCGCAACCGGACCGGGATTAGCAACACCAGTAGTTTCGATGACAACCCGATCAAAACGAATCTTCTTGTCTTTGCGTTGCTCCCACAGTGTATTTAAGGCCTCTACAAGATCGCCACGAATGGTGCAACAAATACAACCATTACTCATCTGGACAATATTTTCTTGATTGTTTTGAACCAAAATATCGTTATCAATATTTTCTTCGCCAAACTCGTTTTCAATTACCGCAATTTTTTTGCCATGCTCTTCTGTAAGAATGTGCTTTAACAATGTGGTTTTGCCGCTGCCTAAAAAGCCCGTCAAAATAGTTACCGGAATTAATGCCATCACTGATCCAATCAAAATCTAAAAATGCATACCCAAAGCGGGAAACCTGATATCTTACCGAGTTCCTCAGCCTTTACCAGCCTTTGCGCGTGGATGGGCTTTATCGTATGCCTGAGCTAGGTGCTGGAAGTCAAGAGAAGTATAAATTTGGGTACTCGCAATGCTGGCGTGCCCCAACATCTCTTGCACGGCACGTAAGTCCTGGGAGGATTGCAATACATGACTTGCGAAGCTGTGGCGCATCATATGGGGGTGCACATGGGTTGGCAAACCAGCACGGATAGCTAAAGTGCGTAACCTTGCCTGAACAGTACGCGGGGATAGTCTTTTGCCGGTAGCAGACAGAAATAAGCCGATAGATTTTTCTGGGTAACTGCCTGCATCTCGAACCTCACGCCATGCCAATAAAGATTTCATGGCTGGGCCTCCAACAGGCACAGAGCGCCTTTTACCTCCCTTGCCCAGGACAGTTACTTCTGCCGCATCCCAATCTAACCAACCGGCAGATTCATGCTGGCGATCTTTACTTTGCATAACATCAATTCCTAGTAGCTCTGAAAGACGCAAACCGGATGAGTACAGCAAATCAATCATGGCTGCATCTCGGATAGACTCCATATCTTTTTTTTCATTGGCTTCTTTTACCGCCTGATTGACTAGGGCCAGAGCTTGCTCAACTGATAAGGCTTTTGGTAGAGATTTAAGTCGCTTAGGTGCCTTGACATCATCCACTGGATTAGCGATCAGATTGTTGGTCACCTTTCCCGCGCGCGCGCCACGTCTAGCGTCTTTCTCAGTCAACCATGAATACCAACCGCGCCATGCTGAGAGCGCCCTGGCAATACTACGAGACGATTTTCCTTGAGAGTGCAAACGTCCTGCCCAACGGCGCACATGACCATTAGTCACTCTTAATAAGTCGATTGAGTCTTCCTGTGCAAAATGTTGTAGCTCACTTAAATCTAGTCTGTACGCAGTCAGCGTATTAATAGAAAGTTGACGAAGCACATGCAGCTCATGCAAATACTCTTGCATGAGAGGATGCAAGTCAGTCGATTGCAACTTCATATGCTTGGATGCGATCCAAAGCTGCTGCTGTCAATTCGGCAATCTGACGTAAATAAAATGCGCCCATATCAGACGTAAAGCGAGTTTCATCTTTGCTGGCCAACAACAGCACTGCGGGAGATTGATTTATCCCGATGCTTTTTCCTAAAGGCAAACCGATTGCAACCATGCTTTGCCACTCGGGATCAATATTAGTCTGGCTAGCCAATAAATCGACACTTGCTGCAGCGAACTCTTTAGCCGATCCGCACAAAGGGGTATCAATCCATGG
>CAJARE010000145.1 GCA_903944255.1 uncultured beta proteobacterium | reverse complement strand
ACGGAGACCTAATTTATCGATCAATGCGCGATAACGATCCAGATCTTTGCCCTTGAGGTAATCCAAGAGGCGACGGCGACGTGAAACCATCTTCAACAAACCTCTTCGGCTGTGATGGTCTTTAGCGTTAGCCTTGAAATGGGGGGTTAATTCATTGATGCGGGCTGTTAGCAATGAAACTTGAACTTCAGGGCTACCCGTATCGTTTGCGCTACGCGCGTTCTCTTTGACGATTTCCGCCGTTTTGATATCAGCAACTGCCATTTTTAAAACTCCTTACTTGCGAACACAAGAGCTTTCACCCTGAATGTGTCGTGCGTTATTAACAAAATATTACAAAAAAGCTTTATAAATCAAAGCCCTCGAATTGTATCAGATCCCCTCTATCCCTAATGAGAACCAGGAAACTGTCAAAAAATGAGGTCTTTCAACCGTTTTTAATGATTTTTCTTTAAAAACAATCACTTAACACTGATTTAAGGCGTCATCTGAGCATTAAGCTTCGCTTGGCTTGGATCATGCAGCTTATTTAAGGCCGCCAAGTAGGCTTTTGCAGAAGCTGCAATGATGTCCGGATCAGTTCCCACGCCGTTAACAATTCGACCACCCTTTGCCAATCGCACAGTCACCTCACCTTGAGATTGGGTCCCGGAGGTAATCGCATTGACTGAATACAACAACTGCTCAGCACCACTTTTGGCGACTTCCTCAATCGCGTTCAAGCTTGCATCGACTGGTCCGTTACCCTCTGCTTCTGAACTCACTTCTTTATCGCCCATGCGTAAGGTAATACGTGATTTTGGGCGCTCGCCGGTTTCAGAATGTTGGCTCATCGAAATAAATTTATAGAACTCGCCCTCTTCTGCTGAAGCGGTTTCTGACATGATGGCAATAATGTCTTCATCAAAAATTTCTGTTTTTTGATCAGCCAAGGTTTTAAAGCGTGTGAAAGCCTCATTAATATCTGCTTCAGCCTCAACCACAATACCTAAATCATGCAAACGTTGTTTAAAGGCATTGCGACCTGACAATTTACCTAAAACAATTTTGTTTGCAGCCCAACCAACATCTTCTGCGCGCATAATTTCATAGGTTTCACGATTTTTCAAAATACCATCTTGATGTATACCGGAGGTATGAGCAAATGCATTGGCGCCAACAACTGCTTTGTTTGGTTGCACTACGAAACCAGTAATGTGCGAAACCATTTTAGAGGCAGGAACAATTTGACTAGCATCAATATCGCAAATTAAATTGAAATAGTCCTTACGGGTTCTTAAGGCCATCACAATCTCTTCTAATGCAGTGTTACCAGCACGTTCACCCAAGCCATTGATGGTGCACTCAATTTGCCGAGCCCCGCCAATCTTCACGCCAGCCAAGGAGTTAGCTACTGCCATGCCCAAGTCATTATGGCAATGCACTGACCAAACTACCTTATCAGAATTAGGGACACGGGTCCGCAAAGTTTTGATGAAATCGCCATATAACTCTGGAGTTGCGTAACCAACAGTATCAGGAATATTAATAGTCGATGCGCCCTCTTTAATGACTGCTTCTACTACACGACATAAAAAATCCATCTCGGAGCGATAACCATCTTCAGCAGAAAACTCAATATCCTCAGCCAAATTTCTAGCAAAACGAATAGAACGTTTCGCTTGCTCTAACACTTCCTCGGGAGACATGCGTAATTTCACAGCCATATGCAAGGGACTGGTTGCTAAAAATGCATGAATGCGTTTAGCTTTTGCAGCCTTTAATGCATCTGCAGCTCGAGTAATATCTTTATCATTCGCTCTGGCTAAAGAACATACAATCGAATCCTTCACTGCAGCAGCAACTGCAGAAATGGCCTGGAAGTCACCTTCTGAGCTAGCAGCAAATCCAGCTTCAATCACATCAACTTTCAAGCGCTCAAGTTGACGGGCAATACGAACTTTTTCATCTTTAGTCATCGACGCGCCGGGGGATTGCTCTCCATCGCGCAAGGTGGTGTCAAAAATAATTACTTTATCGCTCATCACTACTCTCCGATTTTTAATACTTCATTCATGTGTTGCACAATTTCAGCGTCAAAAAAACAAAAACCCCAGCAATTTGCTGGGGCTGGTATGTGGTGGTTAATGATTTATTGAGATCTCATCAACTCAGGCCTTACCCGCCCCAAGCTCAAGGCTTAGTGCTAGCAGAAGGAGACCTGATAAAGGCGAGAAATTCATCAACATAGAATTAATATACCCGAAAATTCAGAAATTAGCTAAAACGCTTACCACTGAGGCGTTCCCAAGCCCAAATGACATATCCTGAGATGGAATACACCACGAAAACACCGAATAAAGTTAAGGGAGGGTTTGAAGAAATCAGCACAAAGGTCAAAATCATCAAAACCATCATGCCAAATGGCACTCGATACCGAACATCAAGGGCTTTACCGCTATAAAAGCGGGCATTTGAGACCATCGTCAAGCCAGCATACACTGCAATGAAAAAGGTAATCCAGGGAATAGCGGTATCCCGCACTGGGATCTTATTGTCATCGGCAAGCCAAATAAATCCAGCCATTAACGCACCGGCTGCTGGGCTTGGTAAACCTTGGAAGAACTTCTTGTCTACAACACCGGTATTGACATTAAAGCGCGCCAATCTCAAGGCAGCCCCAGCGCAATAGGTAAAGGCAGCTAACCAACCCCATTTACCTAAGTCTTTCAATGCCCATTCATAAGCAACTAGTGCTGGAGCAACACCGAAAGAAACCATATCTGCCAGCGAGTCGTATTGTTCACCAAAAGCACTTTGGGTATTTGTCATACGGGCAATACGCCCATCCATACCATCTAAAACTAAAGAAGCAAAGATCGCAATTGCAGCAACCTCAAACTGATGGTTCATTGCATTCACAATTGCAAAGAAGCCGCAAAATAATGCTGCTGTAGTGAAAGCATTAGGAAGTAAGTAAATCCCTTTACTACGTAAGCGAGGCTTTTGCGGGTGAAGTTCCTCTACTTCGTAATCAACTCCATCCCCAGTTTCTTCAACCCATTCGCTTTGAGGGCGATCTGAACGGGAATGAGATAAGCGACTACGATCGATACGGCCACGACGGCGAAAAGTTGGCAAAATCGTCCTAGTAAAAGTGAGATCTAATTAATCTAGGCCTGGCAAACGAGCCAAAGCAGTATTTGTTGCAAAAACTTTATCGCCAACACTTACTAAAGGTTCAGCAGTAAGTGGCAAATAAACATCCACTCTAGATCCAAAACGAATAAAGCCGTAACGCTCTCCCGCTTTCAGTCGATCGCCTACATGGATATAGCAAAGAATTCGGCGCGCTATTAACCCAGCCACTTGTACTAATGTCACGATTTGACCATTGGCATCAATAACGACTGCGTTGCGCTCATTTTCGTTGGAAGCCTTATCCAGATCAGCATTAACAAATTTTCCTGGGAAGTATTGAATCTCTCTAACCAAGCCATTGACTGCACTTCGGTTCGAATGCACATTAAATACATTCATAAACACGCTGATTTTGAGCGCTTCACGACCAGCATAAGGATCAGTTGCTTTTGCAACTACAACAATTCGTCCATCAGCCGGAGATAAAACTAAATCGCGACCTAAGGCTGGAATTCGCTGAGGATCTCGAAAAAACTGCAGAACAAAAATAAAAATAATCCAAAGCGGCCAAGACCAAGCTAGTCCACCCAGATAGTGAACCAACAAAGCAATGATCCCCACTAGAGCTAAATACGGCCAACCTTCTTTTGCAATAATGGGGTGTGGATACATCATTTTTATTCTGAGCCTTTTATGTAATGCTTAATTCTTGGTCTGATCAACTAATTTGTTCTTAGCAATCCAAGGCATCATGGCACGTAACTTAGCGCCAACTACTTCAATTTCATGCTCCGCATTTAAGCGACGACGTGAAATCAATGTGGGAGCACCTGCTTTGTTTTCTAAGATGAAGCTCTTAGCGTACTCACCAGTCTGAATATCTTTCAAACACTGACGCATGGCGTTCTTAGTATCTTCCGTAACAATTCTAGGGCCAGTCACGTACTCACCATACTCGGCATTGTTAGAGATGGAGTAGTTCATATTGGCGATACCACCCTCATAGATCAAGTCTACGATTAACTTCAGTTCATGCAAGCACTCAAAGTAAGCCATCTCAGGTGAGTAGCCTGCTTCAACCAAGGTTTCATAACCAGCTTTGATCAATTCAACAGCGCCACCACACAAAACAGCTTGTTCACCAAATAAGTCTGTTTCAGTTTCTTCGCGGAAGTTCGTTTCGATAATGCCAGCACGACCGCCACCATTAGCTGTTGCATAAGACAAGGCAACATCGCGAGCTGAGCCAGATTTATCTTGATATACAGCGATCAAATGAGGAACGCCGCCACCCTGAGAATAAGTACCCCGCACAGTATGTCCAGGAGCTTTAGGTGCAATCATGATGACATCTAAGTCAGCACGTGGCTGAACTTGACCATAATGAACGTTAAAACCATGTGCAAAAGCTAATGCCGCACCTTGCTTAATATTGCCGTGCACTTCTTGCTTATACACATCTGCGATTTGCTCATCAGGTAATAGCATCATGACAACATCAGCATCCTTTACCGCTTCAGCCACTTCTTTTACTGCCAACCCTGCATTGGTAGCCTTGCTCCAGGAAGCGCCGTCCTTACGTAAACCCACAGTTACATTCACTCCAGAGTCTTTAAGGTTCAATGCGTGCGCATGACCTTGTGAACCATAGCCAATGATAGTAACTTTTTTACCCTTAATGAGGGACAAATCAGCGTCTTTATCGTAAAAAACTTTCATGCTCTTTCCTTGTATTGAAAATATGTATATTGCTTAATAAATCAGTTAAAAAATTAAACCTTCAAAATTCGTTCACCACGCCCAATACCAGAACCACCCGAGCGGACGGTTTCTAGGATGGATGCGCGATCAATAGAATCAATAAAAGCGTCTAGTTTGGCACTATCACCTGTGAGCTCGATGGTGTAGCTTTTATCGGTCACATCAATAATGCGGCCGCGGAAGATATCGGTAGTGCGCTTTAATTCTTCTCGTTCTTTTCCTACAGCGCGAACTTTAATCATCATGAGCTCTCGTTCTATGTGAGGCCCCTCACTCAAATCAAATACTTTGACTACCTCAACCAAGCGATTTAAATGCTTTGTAATTTGCTCGATCACATCATCAGATCCAACAGTAACAATTGTCATGCGAGATAGAGAAGGATCTTCAGTCGGCGCAACACTCAAGGTTTCAATGTTGTAACCACGCGCAGAGAAAAGGCCTACTACCCGAGATAAGGCACCCGGTTCGTTCTCAATCAATATAGAAATGATGTGTCGCATTAGAGATCCTCACTACCCAAAAGCATTTCGGTAATGCCCTTACCCGCTTGAACCATAGGCCAAACGTTTTCTTCTGGGTCAGTTTGAAAGTCCATAAATACTGTGCGATCTTTCAGACGAATTGCTTCTTTGAGTGCTCCCTCAACATCTGACTTCTTTTCAATCAGCATCCCAACATGGCCATATGCCTCAGCTAACTTCACAAAGTCAGGCAAAGAATCCATATATGAACTGGAATAGCGTTTGTTATAGGTAAGCTCCTGCCATTGACGCACCATACCTAAGTAGCGGTTGTTTAAAGACACGATCTTGACTGGGGTGTTGTACTGCTTACAAGTTGAGAGCTCTTGAATGCACATCTGAATAGAGCCTTCACCAGTGATTGCAAAAACATCCTTATCAGGGAAAGCCTTTTTGATTCCCATGGCATAAGGTAAACCTACTCCCATTGTCCCAAGACCACCGGAGTTGATCCAGCGACGTGGCTTATCAAACTTATAAAACTGGGCAGCCCACATTTGGTGTTGACCTACATCAGATGTAATGAAGGCATCACCGCCAGTCAGTTCATATAACTTTTGAACAACATACTGCGGCTTCACAATTTGAGAAGCTTCATCATACTTTAAGCAATCTTTTTTACGCCATTCATTAATCTGCTCCCACCATGCGGCAACTTTCTCACCGTTTTTAAGGGGGCCGGCAGCTTTGAGTTGCGCATTCATCTCTTGTAGAACTTCCTTGAGATTGCCCACAATCGGAACATCTACTTTCACACGCTTCGAAATCACGGAAGGGTCAATATCAATATGAATAATTTTCCGTGGATGACTTGCAAAGTGAACTGTATTACCGATCACACGATCGTCAAAACGAGCTCCAATCGCAATCAATACGTCGCTATGTTGCATGGCCATATTGGCCTCATATGTTCCATGCATCCCTAGCATTCCCACAAACTGTGGACTGGAGCCTGGAAAACCACCAAGACCCATCAAGGTATTGGTTACAGGATAGCCCAGTAGGTCAGCAAATTCCTTCAGCTCTGGCGCTGCATCAGCCAGAATAACGCCTCCACCAGTATAGATATAGGGACGCTGTGCTTCTTGCAGCAAAGAAATTGCTTTACGGATTTGCCCGCTATGACCCTTTACTACTGGGTTGTAAGAACGCATCTCTAACGTTTCTGGGTAAGTAAACAGACCCTTAGCCGCTGAGACATCTTTTGGGATATCAATCAATACTGGGCCAGGTCGTCCTGTCTGTGCAATATGAAATGCCTTTTTTAAAACCATCGGCAGATCTTTTACGTCCTTAACCAGGAAATTATGTTTTACAACTGGTCGCGTAATACCAACCGTATCCGCTTCTTGGAAAGCATCTTCACCAATAGCATGTGTTGGAACATTTCCGCTAATGATCACCATCGGAATGGAATCAGTGTAAGCAGTAGCAATTCCAGTTACGGCATTGGTTACTCCAGGGCCAGACGTTACCAAGGCAACGCCAACTTTTCCTGTTGCACGTGCGTAACCATCGGCTGCATGAACTGCTGCCTGTTCATGACGAACCAAAATGTGTTCAAACTTATCCTGCTTGAAAATTTCATCGTAAATAAAGAGTACGGAACCGCCTGGGTAACCCCAAACGTATTCAACCCCTTCTTTATGCAATGCTTGCACCAGCATCTCAGCACCGATCATTTCTACAGGCGCTGCTGCGGTATTTGGATTTGTTGAGTCTTTGTTAGCTTTAGTAGCTAAAAATTCGGCGCTGCTTGTATTCATTTTCTTTCGTCCTTTGCAATTTTCGGCAAAAAATTTATTGGTCTGTTATGTCTCTTGCTTATGGCCCGAGTTCGAACGGCGCTGCTACCGGAAAAAACCACTTCGTAAATGAGAATCTTGGTAGTAAGCCCTATATTCTATAGCAATCCCCTAAAATAGCTCATTTCTCACCGATTCAGGTCTAATCGACTGCATGGCATCAGCCCAAGAACTATCTGACTTTCTGAGCAGTATTGAGCAGCGCGCCTTTAAGCAAGCGGTCTATGCCGTCCGTGATGATGACGCGGCCCTCGATATTGTTCAAGATGCCATGATCAAGTTAGCCGAAAAATATGGTGACCGGCCAGCTGCTGAGCTCCCCTTAGTATTTACTCGAATCCTCCAAAATCGGATTCATGACTGGTTCAGGCGCCAAAAGGTCAGAAATACCTGGGTCACTCTATTCTCAAATATGGGCAGTAAATCCAATGAAAGCGATGATTTTGACCCTCTAGAGTCACTTTCAGCGCCCGATGATAGTGTCATTCACCAAGATGGTGCTCAAAAACTAGAGCAAAGTCAGCTTTTACAGGCTCTGGAGTCAGAAATATCAAAATTACCTGTACGTCAACGAGAAGCCTTCCTAATGCGTTATTGGGATGAGCTCAGCATTACTGAAACTGCCAAAGCGATGAGTTGTAGCGAAGGTAGTGTCAAAACGCATTGTTCTAGAGCAACCCAGGCTCTAGCTAAAGCATTGAAATTAAAAGGAATTACGCTGTGAAACACTCTGAAGACCAACTAAGCCAGAAGCATGAAGACCAATTTGGCCTAGCAAGCGCTGTCTTGCTACGCAGCGGCACATTGTCAAAAGAAATCAAAGACCGTCTTTACGCAGCCCGTATGAAGGCAATTTCCCTTAAAAAACCTGAAAAGCTTCGGGCTCGAAAGCATGCTTTGGCAAGCTCCAGTGGAAGCTGGAGTTCTGGATCTTCCAATCCGGTTTGGGACACCATTGGCTGGATTGCGCCTCTAGTGGTTTTAGTTTTTGGCCTCATTGGCATTGCGGAATGGCAAGGTGATTCAAGAATCAATGATATTGCTGAAGTGGATGCTGCACTTTTAAGTGATGAAGTGCCGCCAGATGCTTATGCTGATCGAGGATTTATGGCCTTCTTAAAAAATGGCCCACTCTCTGACTCAAATAGTGATTCGACCGATTCCATACAAAGCAAATAATCAAAAAGTTCTGTCGAATGTCTTTTCACCTAAAGTCTTTTATTGCTAGCGCTTGCCTAGCTACTGCCTTGGGTCCTATTACATCAAGTCTTGCTCAAGCACAGACGACAAGCAGCGTCAGCAGTGCGCATAGCAGAGCGAGCAGTATTCCAGAAAAAAAACCAGACGGCACTTGGAAAAGTTTAAAACCCGCTCAACAAAAAATTCTAGCGCCCCTTGAAAGCGACTGGGATTTTATGCCACCCGATAGCCGTAAAAAATGGATACAGGTTGCTAACATCTACCCTAAAATGAGTCAGCAAGATCAAGAGCGCCTTCAGTCTCGTATGGCGAGCTGGTCTAACCTCTCACAAAAAGATCGCCGTCTTGCGCGTGATAATTATCTGAGTAGTCTTAAATTTCCTGCCGATAAAAAAGCGGAGGCTTGGAGCGCTTATCAAAAACTGAGCGATGAACAAAAAAAGAAATTAGCAGAATCTGAGGCCAAGAAAAAACCTACTGCTACAAGCGCCCCTACTTTACAGCAGCACCCTAACAGGCAAAAGTCTGTTACCTTACCTAGCCCTCCAGCAGAAGCTCCCACACCAAGCGGTAGCTCTGAAAGCAGTAGCAGTAATAACTAACTTTTATTTATTAATCATCAATAAGCAGCAATATGACGCCTGCTGAATTAAAAATATTACCCTCACCTAGCTTTTGGCGACGTGTTTTCTGTGGCTTGTATGAGCAATTGGTGTTGCTGGGAGTCATCGCACTTACCTTTCTATTACCCAATCTGGGCTTAGGCGTCCTCTTTGGAATCGCACTACCTAGTTGGCTTACTTTTCTCTATCTTTATATATTGCTTGGTATCTATTTTGTTTGGTATTGGACTAAATCTGGGCAAACCTTAGCCATGCAAACTTGGCGAATAAGGATTATTGATAAGGATGGTTGCACCTTGAATCGACGTCAGGCTACTTGGCGCTATATATTTGGCTCTCTGTGGATTTTGCCCTGTGTTGCATTACAAGCCATCTTTCATCTGGAAAGATGGCTCATCATTGAGATGCTATTTGCTGTTGCCCTTTTTCTTTGGCCACTATCCATCTTTCTTGATCGCAGAGATAAAACGTTACGCCAAGGATTACCCGACCGATTCGCGGGCACCCGCTTTGTTGAGCTTCCCAAAAATCTGGTAACACTCAAATAGCGCGCAAACATTCAACTGCAGTAGTCTTTTGTATTCTTTTCTGAAAATGGTATCCAGCTAATAAGCAGGAAGAAATACCAAACACAAGACCCATCATGAGTGACTGTAAGAATGAATGAAACTCAATCTCTAGAACATAACGTCCTAGAGCCCAAGCAGCTATGCCAGCAGCAATGCCAGCGAGCATACCTGCTATCGCACCAATCAGTAACAACTCGGCAGTGGCAATACGCGCCAAGACCTGACGGGAGGCGCCTAATGCCTTGAGAAGCGCCGCATTTCTAAAACGCTCATCTTGCGTAGCTGAGATAGCAGCAATCAAAACTAACACTGCTGCCAACACTGTAAATGCAAACAATAAGCTTAATGCAGCTGTTAGCCTATTTAAAACCTCTTGAATTTGCTGTAAAGATGCCGTGACATCCACCACAGTCAGATTCGGATAGGTTTGACTTAAGCGAAAATCCAGATCATTACGATTTGAGTCTTGGTAATAAGAGGTAATCCAAGATTGTGGTAACTGATTTAATAAGCTAGGCGGCATAATTACGAAAAAGTTGACCCGCATAGATCCCCAGTCTAACTTTCGCAAAGAAGTAATTGGGGCAGTTACTTTTTCTCCCGCCACTTCAAAAGTGAGCTGGTCGCCCAGTTTTAACTTTAAAGTTTTAGCAATTCCGGTCTCAATCGAGATCTGAGGTGCATCACCTGCAATCCACTTTCCAGAAAGTATTCTATTGCCACTTGGCAATTCATCGGTATAGGAAAGATTGAATTCGCGATCGACTAAACGGCGCGCATTCTCATCCTGATAGGCATTTGGAGAAATAGTCTGCTGATTAATGTCAATCAATCGTCCCCGCACCATAGGATAAAAATCTGGCTTACCAACCCCTGCATCAATTAATAATTGATCAATACCTTGTTTTTGGTTTTCTTGAACATTAATCATGAAGCGATTAGGCGCATTCATCGGGGTATTGCCTTGCCATGCACTGAGTAGATCTTGGCGTAATAACAAGATCAAGAGTAAAGCCATGATCGCAATCCCTAAGGCAGTAATTTGCACGATGGCATAAGTCACACTCCTACCCTGCGCCACCAAAACAAAACGTAAGACAAAATATTGCGTGCGAATCCGAGATAGCATCCAAAGAGCCAACCAAGATATTAGAGAAAATAAGGCCACAGCCGCACCAAAACTCAGAGCAGTCCATAGAGCCAGTTTCCAATCACGCGCTGCAATACCAATCAGCGCTAGACAAGCACCAAGCCCAAGTAGTGCAACCCAAATTGCAGCACTTGGTAATCCTGCATACTCTTTCCTAATTAATCGAACAGGCGATACCTTAACCAATCCTAATAGTGGTGGAAGCGCAAAACCCATTAGCAGAAACCAAGATAAGGCCGCACTCCAGAGCACGGGCCAAAATGAAACTGAGTGTAGATTGCCCATGACTAAATTACCCAGCGCTAATAGAAGTAGCTGCTGTACCAAAAACCCTAAGGTAGACCCCAAAACCGCTGCAATGATGCCTAGTCTCAATAGTGTTAGTAGTTGTTTTTTGAAGATATTTGAAGAGCTAGCGCCTAGGCACTTCAGAACTGCACACGAATCAGCTTGCTTGAGAACATAGCGGCGAGAAGATAAGGCAATTGCCACAGCAGAAACCATTGCCGTTAGTAAAGCTATTAGCGATAAAAACCGCTCTGCGCGTTCCAAGGTTTTGCGCATCATGGGCTGAGCATTTTCCAAAGTCTCAATCCTGACCCCCCGCAAGCTTTGAGCGTCGATTTCAGTAGTTGCCCACTTTTCATAGGCTTGTATATCTGAATCACTACCCGCTAGTAATAGTCGATAAGTAACCCTGCTACCCAAACCAACTAAACCTGTTTTTGGTAAATCGCTTAAGGACATCATGACTCTAGGGGCAAAATTCATAAAACCAGCACCACGATCAAGTTCCTGAGTTAATACCCCGTCAATCACAAATTGAGTATTTCCCAACTTCAATCGATCACCTACTGCTGCTTTCAGAGTTGCAAGCATTGCACGATCAACCCAAACGCTTCCGGGTGGTGGCCCCGATAAAGAAGCTCGTTGCTTAATTGGCTCTACCTGTAAAGCACCGCGCAAAGGATACTGATCGCTAACAGCTTTTAAAGAAGCAAGCTTACTGTAATCCTCTGAGCTTGCCATGGAAGGAAATACCACGGTTTGAGCTATACGAAGACCTCTCTTTTGAGCTTCTTGTGTAAAGCGCTCAGGTAAAGGCTGATCAGAGGCAAGTAATAAGTCAGAGGCAAGTAATTGTCGAGCATCAAATGCAAAAGTTCTTTGCATACGGTCAGCTAAAAAGCTAACGCTCGAAAGGGCTGTAACAGATAGCGTTAAAGCTACGATCAACCATACTAGTTCAGTTGATCGTAGTTCTTGGCGTAAGCCTTTTAACAGGCGAGATAAAAATCCGCTCAAACCGCTTGTGTTTGACCGCCATCTACCCGCATGACAGTACCAGTAATATAGGAAGCATTTTGACTGGCTAAGAATGCAGCTGCATCACCATATTCAGTAGGATCTCCGTAGCGCCCCATTGGAATTAATCGTAAACTCGATTTCACTACTTCTTCATAAGCGATAGATTCTCGTTTAGCACGAGCTTCGTCAAGTTGACGCAAACGCTCTGTGGCAACTCGTCCGGGCATGATGATATTAACGGTAACGCCATCTGCAGCCACTTCAGACGACAAGGTCTTAGACCAAGCTTGTAATGCTGCACGAAGAGTATTGGAGATGGCTAAATTTTTAATCGGGGCAATCGCACCTGAAGTCGTACTCGTAATAATCCGCCCCCACTTACGTTCACGCATACCAGGTAATACACGATCAGTAATCGCAATTAATGAAAGCACCATATCGTTAAAACTTTTTTGCCATAGAGCAGGATCTTGTCCAGTCGCCGAAGTTGGTGGCGGTCCACCAGTATTGTTAATTAAGATATCAATTGGGCCAAGCTCTTGCTCTACTTTTGAAACCAAGCTATCAATGACGGAGTGATCAGATAAATCCCAATTGAGAGCAATGGCAACTCCACCAACCGCCTCAATGAGCTCAACTGATTTCTTTAATCCTTCAGGGCTTCGACCCGTAACAGCGACCTTCACACCCTCCTTAGCCAGTGAGACTGCCATTGCCTGGCCAAGGCCACGGCTTGATGCAATCACTAAAGCTACTCTACCCTTAATTCCTAAATCCATATATCCCCCACCTATTTGTTTTTTAATCTAGTTGTAATTTTTGCTTTGCTACTACTTCTTTATAAACCGAAAATTCTGCTTTAATTTCTTTAGAAAAGGCCTCTGGTCCATTGACGTTAATAATAGAGCCAGTATCTTCAATCCGTTTTTTTACGGCTGGATCTGCAACTACTTTCTGAATCGCCGCATAGTACTTGTCCACAATCTCTTTAGGCATCCCTGCAGGGCCTAATATGCCGTAATACGCCATACGATTAACTGGGGCTAAACCCACTTCAGCAAAAGTAGGCACGTTTGGCAGTTGAGCCAGACGCTTAGGTGCGGCCACTACGATAGGAATTAATTTGCCATCCTTAATAAAAGGCAAAGATGATGGGATGTTGTCAAAAATCATAGAGACTTGACCACCCACAGTATCAGCTAATGCAGGACCGGCGCCACGATAAGGAATATGCACAATAAATACACCGGTCAGGCTTTTAAATAACTCTGTCTGAAGATGTCCAATGCCTCCAGTTCCAGAACTAGAGTAGGTATATTTGCCAGGGTTCTCTTTTAAGACCGTCATAAATGTTTTGTAGTCTCTTGCTGGAAAAGAAGGATTCACGGCAATCACGTTCGGGGTTGCGGCGATATTGGTAATAGCTGTGAAATCTGTCGTTGGATCGTAACCAATTTTCGGATTGATCGCCGGGTTAGCAGCCGTAGTTGAAACGGTAGCCATACCAATGGTATAGCCGTCTTTAGGTGCACGCATCACCTCCAGAGCGCCTATCGAACCACCGCCACCAGCTTTATTTTCAATGATGACGGTTTGCCCCAATTGACGACCCAATGAATCACCAACGGCACGTGCAATGATATCGGTGCTACCGCCAGGTGCGAATGGCACAACTAAACGAATTGATTTATTAGGAAATGCCTGTGCCCAAGTCAGATTAACTAAAAGTAAACCTACAACAAGTACACAGAACTGTTTTGAGCCTAGGATGAATGAGTGAGATAAAAACGATTTCATAAAATTACTGTCCCAAGGGTTTTGGTAAATTTCCTGCATATTGATAAAGCTGTGCCTCATACTCTTTAAAGATCTCGGCAAGCGCCTGCTGCTGACCCAATACAAGCGCCTCAGGTGTATTGTCTTTAAGAGCGATTCTCCTGGAATAGCGATTTGCACCAATAATGGGATTACCTTTGCCAGCATTGGCAACCGCTAGTACAAAATCGACTGACACAACTGCCTCTGGGCGGACGCGATAATCTCCATAAAAATCATTAATGGTTGTTTGGAGCGTATAGAAAGGAAAGAAGCTATTTCCCTCGCCCATTGTTAGGGAAAAAATATTTGCCTGATTGAACCATTTACGCTCAGCACTGGCAATCATTTCTGCAGGAATTGTTGAATAGACGTTGTAAAAATCTTTTTCATAGCGCTGATCACCCAAACGATATACCAAAGACCTTCCATCAAAGGGGGGCGCTACCGAAACTGCACCAATTTTTAACCAGTAATCTGTCCTAGGTTTATAAGGTGCTCCAGTGCGTTCTGGAGTAATCATCCATGCACTAGGCGCTACCGGAGCGCGTGTTGGCAAAGAACAAGCAACTAGGGTCAGCAGTGTTAGTGTAATCAGAATATAGCGCTTCATTTTTGAGCTCCTGATGGACTTTGTGTGCCATTCATAGGCAATACGATCTTCGGTGGTGGCTCTCCCCAGATCAGACTCGCAGGCGATTGACTTGCGATACGACTAAGCTCATTGAGATTTTCGCTAGTTTGTTTGAGATTTTCTAATGTAGCTCCAGTATCCCCCTGAATGCTAGTAATGGTTTGACGTAAAGAGGTTACCGCCCCGACAAGCTCACGCATCAAAATATTCAACTCATCTTTGTCGGTTACCTTAGCAATGCGAGACAGCAAAAGATTGAGATCTTTAACCGATCTTACAAATCCTTCATTACCTTTGCCATCGCCAACCATCATCATATTTAAATTCATTAAAACATCGTCTATTTTTTTCTGAGTTCGTTCGATATTCATTTCATTTGCAGAAGCGATAAACTTTTGTATACCAGAAATGATTTCATCAGTCTCATTTGGCATGGCCGGCATCACGGGATACATAGGATCCCATGTAAAGGGTAAAGGTGGATACTCTGAAGCATTTTTTACAAAGTCAAATTCAATATAATTTACACCCGTAATACCCATGGATTTAACCCGAGCGCGCAGATTTTCCTTTACAAAATGGTTGAGCTGCTCTCTTGTGAGCTCTTCTCCAAAAATTTTCATGCGCACTACTACGTACTGCTTTCTATTATCAAAGGGCAAGTCTTTTTCGTAGGTATCTCCGGTCAAGCCGATATAGGTCACTTGCCCAATCTTCACTCCCCGAAAACGAACAGCAGCGCCAGGATCTAGTCCTGTAACGGATTGCTTAATATAGGTTTCTAAATAAAAAGCTTGTTTAAAGAACTTGCCTGAGCCAAAGGTTAATATGACCGCAATGAGTATTCCGATTGCAGCAAGCACAAAGACGCCGAGACGAAAATAATTGGGATTAGTGTTATTGCTCATGCTACATCCTTGCTCATAATGCGATTAAAGAATTGATGGACCCGTGGATCGCTACTGGTATCTCTTAAAACTTTAGGATCACCCTCAGCAATAATGCCTTTGGCGCCCTTATCTAACATAATGACCTTATCAGCTATAGCATAAATGCTCGCCAATTCATGTGAAACAATCACAAAAGTAATGCCTAAATTTTTAGATAGATCGATGATCGTACTATCCAGATCAGCCGAAGTAATAGGATCAAGACCAGCCGAAGGTTCATCTAAAAATAAGATTTTGGGATCAAGCGCCATCGCGCGCGCAATGGCAGCCCTCTTTTGCATACCGCCACTAATTTCACTAGGCATGTAGGACTCATAAGGAAGCAAGCCCACTAAATCTAACTTACAACGCGCCAAAAGATCCATTTCACTTTGGCTAAGCTGGGTATATTCCTGCATAAAGAGTGTGACGTTGTCTAATAAATTCATAGAGCCAAATAAAGCACCTTGCTGATACATCACGCCAAAGCTAGTCATAATCTTTTGACGCTCTACACCATGAGCTTCGGTAATATTTTGACCCTCGATAAACACATCGCCAGAAAGTGGCTCATAGAGTCCAAATAGATTTTTGAGAAGACTGGATTTACCGCAACCTGATCCACCTAAGATCACAAAAATTTCACCGTTATTAACGGTGAAGTTGAGATCCTTCATCAGCACATTAGATCCATATCCAACAGTGAGATTTTGTACGTCAATTGCGTAGGAGTTTGGATGATCGATCGCCATTAGAAGCCTGTCCTATAGGAGATCACAGCAAAGATGCCATCTACCAACACAATCATGACAATACTGCTCACCACGGCATTAGTAGCAGAAATGCCTACTGCTGCTGCGCCAGTTCCCGTCTGCATACCTCTCAGGCAGCCTACTGCTGATACAACTACGCCAAAGAGCGTAGCTTTTATAAGGCCTGATGCAATATCTTCAATCCCGACTGCCGCTATCATGCCGTTATAAAAATTAATAAATGGAATACCGTATGCCAACATGGTTAACATCGATGCCAAGATGCTGACAATATCAGCATATAAAGTCAAAATTGGCATGACCAAGATTCCTGCAAGCACACGCGGCACTACTAAAAATCGGATCGGACTTAATCCACCTGTGACCAACGCATCTACCTCGCTGTTAACAGTCATCGTACCAATTTCTGCAGCAAATGCGGCCGAAGAACGTCCTGCAAGCAAAATGGCAGTAATTAACGGACCCATTTCACGAACAATACCTAAGGCAGCGATTGGGCCTACAAAAGAAGTTGCCCCAAATTGCTGCATGCCAATAGCAGCCTGGAAAGACAAAATAACGCCAATCAGAAATGAAACCAAACCTACTATTGGCAACGCAGCAATACCCGCTTGCACTGCTGCGTTGACAAAATCACCCCATCGCACTTGACGTGGGTGCAGTAATGACCAAACCAAGTCTGCAGATAAATGTCCAGCAAAGGAAATTAAGCCTTTAGTGTCATCTAATAAATTCTGGGTCGCCATACCGGTGCTGACAATGAAACTTCTCTTCGGTTTGACTGCAGGGGTAGGAAATAAATTGGTGATGGGATCAAACTCTTTTAACAATGGTTGATAGCGAGCATCCAGGCCTACCAAAGTAAAGGTGCCGCCAACTTTTTGTTGTGACTCTTGAATATCGATTAGAAAGGCCATCCCTGCACCATCTAATGAACTTACCTGGGAAGCGTCAAAAGTAAGCGTCTTGCTACTGGCATTACCCTGAGCTAACCATGCATTTTGTGCCTCTTGGATCTCAGTCCAGACACCTCCAAGCGTGTAGACATCCACTTTTCCATTTAGGAGGATTTTTGCGTTTGTAGCATCAATCGGACTCCAAACCGCAACTGGCGGGGTCTTAGCTATAGAGGTGGATTTTGAAATAACCATACCCAAACTATAAAGGGATCTGGGGAAGCGCTTAAAAAAAATGCCTCAAAATGAAGGGGGCCTAGTTAAAACTAGGCCCCCGGTATGAAATGGTGCGGCTGGCAGGAATTGAACCCACGACCCCTTGGTTCGTAGCCAAGTACTCTATCCAACTGAGCTACAGCCGCAACAGCCATAATTATGCCATGGAAGAGAAGAACTACATTACCCCTGCCGGTCACGAACGCATTAAAAAAGAGCTTCTACAGCTCTTAAACCTTGATCGGCCTGAGATTGTCAAGGTGGTGCATTGGGCCGCTTCTAATGGAGACCGCTCCGAAAATGGTGACTATATCTATGGAAAAAAGCGTCTGCGAGAGATTGATCGCCGAATTCGGTTTTTAAACCAACGACTTGAATTTGCTGTAGTTGTTGATAATTCAGCACGTCAATCTGGTGATGCAGACGCTGATCAAGTTTTTTTCGGTGCCACCGTAACCTACGCCTTGGTGACTGGTTCGTCAGCTGGCAAGGAAACGATCATCACCATTGTTGGGGTCGATGAAGTCAATTTAGATAAAGGACATGTGAGCTGGGTATCGCCAATTGCAAAGGCTTTAATTAAGGCAAGACTGGGTGATTGCGTCAATATTCAAACACCCACCGGCCCTGCAGAAATTGAAATCCTAAATGTTCAATACCTCTGAGCATTGCGCCTAAATTGCTCGGGTCCGAATCACCCTCATTACATCTGGGTTAGTTCGCAGGCTGCGCATCACTTTGGATAAATGGAGCCTGTCATACACTTGAATCGTAAATCGGATGGTGACCGAATCTTCTTTATACCGGTCCTCCATGGATACATTCATAATATTCGAATCAGCAGCGGTAACACTGCTAGCAACACGAGCAAGTACACCTTTGCCCTGACGAGTATCAATTGCGAGATCGACTTCAAACTCACGATTTAGCTCTTTACCCCACTCAACCTCAACCCACTTATCGCTGTCTTTTGAAAGCATGCGCAATGCAATTGGGCATTCATTCGTGTGAACTTGTAGGCCCTCCCCTTTTCCGAGATAACCGATGATGCTATCCCCAGGAATTGGATGGCAACAGGTTTGAAAGCTAATCGAATTACCTTCACGTCCATCAACCAAAATAGCCTGTCTTTGGTGGTGATGGATCTCTTGGGACGGCGCCACCCAATCAACAGCCCCAAGACGCATCTGCTCAGACCCACCTTCATCATCAATCAGAATTTTTAAGCGAATCGCAAGCTCTTGGGGGGATCTTCGACCTAAGGCAATATTGACGCAAGCCTCTTCACGATTCTTATCGCCAGTCCAGTGCATGAGTTTTTCCCAAATATCTGGGGTAATTAATGCGCCATCCACTCCTTGCTGGCGCAGTCCACTCGCTAGGAGCCTCTCGCCCAACTGTAAGGACTCTGCATAATGTTTTGTTTTCAAGGAATGACGAATTGAAGCACGCGCCTTGCCAGTTCTCACAAATGCCAGCCAACCTGGATTGGGTTGTGAATTAGCAGATGTGACCACTTCAATAATGTCACCATTCTTCAATTCACTTCTCAAGGGCAACTGTAATCCATTGATCTTT
>CAJARE010000144.1 GCA_903944255.1 uncultured beta proteobacterium | reverse complement strand
GAGTTAGAGCGTGCGCCCAGAGATATTACGATTCATCAGATTCGCTGGACAGATATTTGCTGGCCTGAAGCAACATTAGAGGTGAGCTGTAGTAAAGGTACCTATATTCGTGTCTTAGCTGAAGATCTTGGTCATGCCTTAGGATGTGGCGCGCACTTGGTTGGTTTGCGTCGTACAGAGGTAGGACATTTAAGTCTTGAACATTCTTTTACGATCGAATCCATTCAACAAGGCCTTCAAGATAGCGCCAGTTATATTCTGCCAATTGACGCCTTATTACAAACCTTGCCTCATTTAACGGTAGATGAGCAACAAGCTAAACGCCTTGAGATGGGGCAACGCGTCCCGCTCAATTTACCCTCGATTGAGGCGCTAGTGCGGATTTATCGTGCTACTGCTGCACCACATAACTTTATTGGCACTGCTGATTGGCGATCTGGAGTTCTCCATCCAAAACGCTTAATTTCTCAAGCCCATTAACTTTTTTATTGATCCTTAACTTTAGAAGCTTCACATGACTAAACGCGCACTTCGTAATATTGCCATCATCGCCCACGTTGACCACGGCAAAACCACATTGGTTGACCAACTTTTACGTCAATCAGGCACCTTCCGCTCGAACGAAAAAATGACCGAACGCGTCATGGATTCAAACGACTTAGAAAAAGAGCGTGGAATTACTATTTTGTCCAAGAATTGCTCAGTAGAGTACGACGGTACCCATATCAATATTGTTGATACCCCAGGACATGCTGACTTTGGTGGTGAGGTAGAGCGCGTGCTCTCTATGGTTGACGGTGTGTTGCTCTTAGTTGATGCAGTTGAGGGGCCAATGCCACAAACGCGTTTCGTGACCAAGAAAGCATTAGCACTCGGTTTGAAGCCAATCGTAGTAATTAACAAGGTTGATCGTCCAGGAGCACGTTGCGATTACGTTATCAATGCAACCTTTGAGTTATTTGACAAACTTGGCGCTACTGAAGAGCAGCTCGATTTCCCAATTATCTATGCCTCAGGCTTAAATGGTTATGCAGGCTTGACAGAAGATGTGCGTGAGGGCGATATGCGTCCATTATTTGATGCTGTCTTAGAGCATGTTCCTGTTCGTGACGATAATCCTGATGGTCCTTTGCAGTTTCAGATCTCTTCAATTGATTACAACAGTTATGTTGGCAAGATTGGTATTGGTCGCGTGAACCGTGGTCGCGTTAAGCCTGGCATGGAAGTGATTTGTATGAATGGCCCAGATGGTGTGCCATTTAAAGGACGTGTTAACCAAGTATTGAAATTTAAAGGCTTAGAGCGAGAGGTTGTTGACGAGGCCTTTGCTGGTGATATCGCACTGATTAACGGCATTGAAGAGTTAGCTATTGGTACCACTGTCTGTGCAGTGGATACGCCCGAAGCATTGCCTATGCTCAAAATCGATGAACCAACCTTAACCATGAACTTTATGGTGAACACCAGTCCATTTGCAGGCCGTGAAGGTAAGTTTGTGACTAGTCGTCAGATTCGTGAGCGCTTAGATCGTGAATTGAAATCGAATATGGCGCTGCGTGTAAATGAAACTGATGACGATACTGTCTTCGAGGTATCAGGTCGAGGCGAATTGCATCTGACCATCTTAGTGGAGACGATGCGTCGTGAGGGTTATGAATTAGCGGTATCCCGTCCTCGGGTTGTGTTTCATGAAGAGGATGGCGTCAAGATGGAGCCTTACGAAAACCTTACGGTTGACGTTGAAGATGCTACCCAAGGTGCGGTGATGGAAGATCTGGGCAAGCGTAAGGGAGAGCTGCAAGATATGGTGAGCGATGGTAAAGGCCGAACTCGTCTTGAGTACCGAATTCCTGCACGCGGTTTGATTGGCTTTCAAGGTGACTTCATGACCATGACTCGCGGCAATGGCTTAATGAGTCATACCTTTGATTCTTATGCTCCTGCTAAAGATGGTATTTTGGGCGAGCGTCACAATGGGGTATTGATTAGTCAGGATGATGGTGAAGCAGTCGCCTATGCCATTTGGAAATTACAAGATCGTGGCCGTATGTTTGTAAAACATGGTGACCCTGTGTATGAGGGCATGGTGATCGGAATTCATAGTCGTGACAATGACTTAGTTGTAAACCCAATTAAAGGTAAGCAATTAACCAACGTGCGTTCTTCAGGTACCGATGAGGCTGTACGCTTAGTCACTCCAATTGATTTAACTTTAGAATACGCTGTGGAATTCATTAGCGATGATGAATTGGTTGAAGTAACACCTAAGAGTGTGCGTGTCCGTAAGCGCTATTTGAAAGAGCATGATCGTAAGAAGGCATCGCGCGAGTAAACCTCGCAAGTGTCTAAAAAAGCTACCTGCGGGTAGCTTTTTTCTTTAGATAAGCCTGTCATGAGTTTGTCATATATTTCTATATAATTGGAAATATGAAAAATACAATTGCCATCCAAGCTTTTCTAGCGCTAGGGCAGGAGTCTAGGCTTAATATCTTCCGCTTAATTGTTCAGCGTGGCGATCATGGCTTAACTCCTAGTCAAATTATTGAGAAATTAGGCATTCCTAATGCGACCTTAAGTTTTCACTTAAAAGAGTTAGTCAATGCAAATCTACTACTAGTAGAAAGACAAAGTAGAAATTTAATTTATCGACCTAATGCCGAGCTAGTTCAATCCTTAAGTGGTTTTTTGCTCGAGAACTGCTGCGATGGCGCAAGCTGCATTCCTGTAAAAACATCTAGAAAAATGAAACAATCATGAGCACTTACAACATTCTATTTTTATGTACCCATAATTCAGCGCGCTCTATTATTGGTGAGGCACTCGCTTCTACACATCCTAGCGGAAAATTTAAAGGCTATTCAGCTGGTTCTACCCCAGGCACTAGGGTAAATCCATTTGCAGCTGAAATTGCTAAAGAGTTGGGCATGGATGTTGCGCTGCTGAAATCCAAAAGCTGGGATGTATTTAGCGAGCCAAATGCTCCAAAAATGGATTTCATTATTACTGTTTGCGATAACGCTGCAGGGGAGGTTTGTCCTTTTTGGCCTGGCCAACCAGTCAATGCGCATTGGGGTTTTCCAGACCCTTCACAAGTGTCGGGTACCGATATGGAGAAGAGAGCAGCATTTAATCAAGTGATGAACGGCCTAAAAAAACGCATTGATATTTTGGCATCCATGCCCCTGGGTAAGCTTGACTCAATGAGTCTCAAAGAGATTCATACAAAGTCATGAGGACTTTAACTAAAAAACTCTCTTTTCTGGATCGCTACCTAACGATATGGATTTTTACAGCCATGGCAGTTGGTATAGGCCTGGGGTACTTTTTTCCTGG
>CAJARE010000143.1 GCA_903944255.1 uncultured beta proteobacterium | reverse complement strand
GGGCCTTCAGCAGATTTATCAAAGCGGCTTTCGTTATAAAAAAGCAGGCGTCATTCTTAATCTCATTGCAGATAAGCCGACTATCCAACAATCACTGTTTGAGGATATCGAGAGTAAAGGCAAGTCAGCCGATTTAATGCATGCAATGGATGCGATTAATTCACGCTTTGGTAATGCCGTCATTCGACTCGCAGCATCTGGTACTAAACAAGAGTGGCAAATGCGGTCAAACAATAAGTCGCCTAACTACACCACGCAGTGGGATGAGTTACCGGTGGCTCAATAAGTCATTTCAATAGCAAGCAACTCACTAAGGAGAAAAACATGGACTTACTTAATAACTTCAATGGGATTTCACTAGCCATCATCATGGTGCTTTCCTATTGCGCCGTATTAAAAAATACCCAGCGTGACCAGAGTTTTAAAGGGGCGATCAAGTCACTTTTTAGCTTCTAAGTAGGGCGGTCAATCTAAGGGCATAGATTGCCTAAAAAATAGGCAATCTTCCTAGGCCCCCTGTTTAAAAGGGTCAAATTTGCAGTTTTTTGGGAAAATACAAAAAATGTGTGCAAATTTCATAATTGTTCTTTAAAATGGTGCAATGCAGTAATTGCAGTGCACCATTACGAATAATCAGCAAATACCCTTACAGGAGAATGACCATGTTTCAAAACACACTCAATACAACTTTGACAACTGCTCAAGCTAAATCACTTGAGTCCGCACAAACTATCGCTACATTGGCTGTGCAAAGCGCAGAAGCGATTGCAGCGATCAACTATGACGCAGCTAAAGATGTTGTAACAACTGCTCAAGCTAAGTCAGCAAAATTGATTCAATTGAAAGATCCAAAAGCTGCTTTAGAAATGTTTGATGCTGAAACAGCTCAAGAAGCTGCTGCTCATGTTGTTGGCTATCAAAACAAAGTCAACAAAGTATTGCGCAAGAACAGTAAAGAAGTAGTTAGCTTGATTGACTCAGCAATTGATGATTCAAAAGCAGATTTGAAGAAATTCGTTAAAGAAGCAACTACTCAAGCTCCTGCTGGTTCAGAGGCATTTGTATCTGCATTCAATAGCGTATTTGAAGCAACTTTAAAGAGCTTTGATCAGGCACGTGCTACTTCACAAGATGCATATGCAAACTTTGAAAAGACTGTAGATGCTGCAATGAGCTCTTTCCAGGGCCAGGTTGCACCAGCTACTAAATCACGTAAGCAAATCTCTGCTTAATGAGTAACTCGCTTTACTGAAAAAGCCCCATTGATTGGGGCTTTTTTATTAGCTGAAGAGGTTCGCTAAAGAGAATCACTAAGGAGATTCATCAAAGCCAGCCAGCAATACGAATTTCCTCCTCTATAAAAGAGAGTGCTTGCGTGCCAGTTTGTGCGCTAGAGCCCACACCATTCTTACCGATAATAAAACCCCCATTTTTGGAGATGTAGATATGAAGGTAAAACTCATTTTTATGGCTACCCAAGACCATTTGTAAAATCGGCTCTTTACTGGCCCGATCATAGGATTCAGTAAAGGTGGAGTAGGTAATGTAATCACCATGTTTTTTGGCTAAACGAAATATGAGATTACTAATGCCTTCAACGAGCAAACAATATTCCTGATGAAATACAGGATTACTAATTCGAAGATCTTCTATTGCGATCGCATGTAGGGCGCTATTTGCCATGGCAAAAAAATATCCAAGTAATTTCTATAAGCAATATACGCCTTAGAGCTAGGCATCGGAAGCCTTTTTAATACTGCGGTGCCACATAAGAAGTAGCAGACAAGGCCATTTAGCGGTTGCAGATGAGGGGGGTAATATGAAACATACCCACCCTACTTAGGGGGAGAGGGCCGCTATGCACCTTATCTAAGGGTCTTGAAATACGCAAAATCAGCCCCAAATAATGACAATTGATCTTTTTATAGGAAATAGAAATGACTGTTGCTACTAAAGAAACTCTCGGATTTCAGGCTGAAGTAAAACAACTTCTGCAGTTGATGATCCACTCCTTATATTCCAATAAGGAAATTTTCCTACGTGAGCTGATCTCGAATGCTTCAGATGCAGCCGATAAATTACGTTTCGAAGGCATTGCCCATCCAGATTGGTATGGTGATGACCCTGAGGTCAAAATCAAGATCGAGCTTAATAAGGAGGCTAGAACGCTGACCATTGCTGATAATGGCATTGGCATGAGTCGCGAAGAGGTCATTAGCAATCTTGGTACGATTGCCCGCTCTGGCACTAAAGAATTCTTTTCCAAACTATCGGGAGATCAGCAAAAAGATGCAGCCTTAATTGGCCAGTTCGGTGTGGGCTTTTATTCTGCTTTTATCGTTGCCGACCGCATCACGGTAGATACCCGCCGTGCAGGACTGCCTGCATCAGAGGGCGTGCGCTGGGAATCAGATGGTTCGGGCGAATTTACAATCGAGACAATTGATCTTCCGCAACGAGGCACCTCAATTACCTTGCATTTACGCGAAGGGGAAGATGATTTTCTGAATAGTTATCAGCTCAAGTCCATTATTCGTAAGTACTCAGACCATATTTCTTTGCCGATCCAGATGCGTAAAGAAGAGTGGGATGCTGATAAAAAAGAGCAGGTTATAAAGGATGAGTTAGAAAACATTAACCAGTCTTCGGCATTATGGGCTCGCAATAAGTCTGAAATTACTGAAGAGCAGTACAACGAGTTTTATAAGCACCTCTCGCATGATTATGAAAATCCGCTGTGCTACTCACTGAATCGTGT
>CAJARE010000142.1 GCA_903944255.1 uncultured beta proteobacterium | reverse complement strand
TTATGGAATTGCGCCTCCGGGTTACCCGGGTACATTAACGACCCGTAACATCCCTGTAACCGTGGGTTGGTCTCGTGATGGGCGAGATAGTTCCCTGATTCCATCCTCGGGATCTTTGCAGCAGTTATCAGGTGAGGTGGGTACCCCCGCAGGAAACATGACCTTCTACCGTGTTTTCGGGCAGTATCAGAAATACCACTCCTTTTCCAAAGGAAACATTCTGTCTTTTAACGGAGAGGTCGGTTATAGCCAGGCTTACGGCAATAACCCCTTCCCAATCACTAAAAACTACTATGTAGGTGGTATTGGCTCAGTTCGTGGATATGCCCCTGGATCCTTAGGCCCCACCTTCTATAACACCAATACAGGCACTAATCAGCCTACTGGCGGGCAGTCTAAAATAGTCTCCAATATTGAATATACGGTACCCGTTCCAGGCTCTGGCGCCGACAAAACCCTTAGGGTATTTGGGTTCGTGGATGGCGGTAACGTTTACGGCGAGAATATCAACCTAGTTTTACGCTATTCTTACGGCTTAGGTTTATCATGGATATCACCGCTGGGACCGCTTAAATTTAGCTATGGTATCCCGATTAAGTCTTTGCCAACGGATAATGTCCAGCGTTTGCAGTTCCAAATAGGTACAGCGTTTTAATTGTTTAAGGAAAGTTTTATGAAGCTTTATCGTTCTTCAAAGTGGATTCAAGCCAGCTTAGTAGCGGTGCTTGCAGTATTTTCTGCATCATCTCTGAACGCTCAGGAGGCTGGAGGCCGCATTGCAGTTGTGAACTCTGAAAAAGTTTTTAATGAGTCCAACTTAGCTAAAGCAATGCAGAATCGCTTGCAAACTGAATTTACTAAGCGTCAAAATGATTTACGAGACAGTGCGCAGAAAATTAAGACTGCAGCTGAAAAACTTGATCGTGATGCTGCCGTTATGAATGAGGCTGAACGTATCCGTCGTCAACGTGAGTTGGCTGATCAAGATCGTGAATTGCAACGTAAGCAACGTGAATTTACGGAAGATTTAAATCAGCGCACCTTTGAGGAGCGTGCAAAAATTGCCGAAAAAGCAAATTTAGTCCTAAAGCAGATCGCTGAGCAAAGAAAGCTTGACGTCATTATTCAAGAAGCGGCCTATGTCAGCCCTAAGGCCGACATTACTGATGATGTTATCAAGGCTTTGAACAGTCTCAAATAAGCTTTATGCCTACCGCCATCGAGCTGGCCAAACAGTTTCAAGCAAGCTTGGTGGGGGAGGCCTCCCTCGCATTTAATGGTCTGGCTCCCTTAGAGCGTGCTAAGTCAGATCAAATATCTTTTCTTTCTAATCCACTGTATCGTCAGCAGGCAAGTGACAGCAGCGCTGGCGCTTTGATTCTCAGTCAGTCGGACCTCGATTTTTTACAAGTAAATCCTAGTGCCAATTCGGTAAAGCGTGTTTACTTTGTCTCTAAAAATCCTTATGCAACCTTTGCCAAAATGGCGCAGCATTTTGCTCAATCCAGCGCACCGCTTTATAAGCCTCTATTACATCCCAGCGCTGTAATAGATCCTAGCGCAATCATTCCAGCATCGTGTCATATTGGCCCCTTTGTGCATATTGGCGCAGACGTGAAGTTGGGAGAGCGTGTGGTGGTATTAGGCAATAGCACTATTGCAAGAGAAAGTGTGATTGCTGATGATTCTGTCATTTACCCTGCTGTATCGATTTACTATGCTACCCAGATTGGAAAGCGCTGCATTATTCATAGCGGCGCCGTAATAGGCGCTGATGGTTTTGGTTTTGCGCCTGACTTTACCGCGGCGGGCGGCGAATGGGTAAAGATTCCTCAGACTGGCCGTGTGATCATTGGCAATGACGTAGAAATCGGCGCCTCTACAACAGTTGACCGTGGTGCGATGAGCGATACCGTGATTGGTGCAGGTAGCAAAATTGATAATCAAGTGCAAATTGCACACAATGTCGTGATTGGCAACTGCTGTGTCATTGCGGGCTGTGCCGCGATTTCAGGGAGTACTCAAATTGGTCATTACTGCATTATTGGTGGAGCAGCAAACTTTGCTGGACATCTGACGATTGCTGATCGAACTACCGTTTCGGGCAACACCTCCATTATTCGCTCTATTACTGAGCCTGGCCAGCATTTCACGGGGGTTTATCCATCCATGCTCCATAGTGCTTGGGAGAAAAATGCTGCCATCCTTCGCGGGCTAGATAAAATACGTCAACGCTTGCGTTTATTGGACAAAAACCAAAACAAGGAGTCTTAGGACTCCGCCATCCCCATTAATTGATTAAGTAGGTAATTTATGAGCAAAGCGATTGCAATCGATATTCATCAGATTCTAAAGTTGTTGCCACATCGCTATCCTTTTTTATTGGTGGATCGCGTTTTAGAAATTACACCTCGTGAAAGCATTACTGCATTAAAAAATGTCACGATGAACGAGCCTTTTTTTCAAGGACACTTTCCGGATTTTCCGGTGATGCCAGGGGTCTTGATCATAGAGGCGCTAGCCCAAACTGCCGCTTTATTGACGTTCTCAGAAGAGCGTCAGGAAAATGCCGTGTATTACTTTGCTGGTATCGATGGCGCGCGCTTTAAAAAGCCAGTATTGCCAGGAGATCAACTCATCATGACCGCAAAGTTAGAGCGGGAGCGCGCTGGCATTTATAAGTTCCAAGTAAAAGCTACTGTAGATGGTGAATTGGCTGCTGAGGCAAATATTACCTGTGCGGTTCGTATGAAAGGCGCGTAATGACTCGGATTCATGTATCTGCTGTAGTGGATGGTAAGGCAGAATTGGCTAGCGATGTTGAGGTTGGGCCCTATTCAGTCATTGGCCCTAACGTGAAGATCGGATCAGGCACCAAGATTGGTTCTCATAGTGTTATTGAGGGCTACACAAGTATCGGCAAAGATAATCACTTTGCGCACTTTGCAGCTATTGGTGGTCCTCCACAAGATATGAAATATCGTGGTGAGCCAACCCAATTAATCATTGGTGATCGTAATACGATTCGTGAGTTCACGACGATTCATACGGGGACCGCTCAAGATGAGGGCATCACACGGATTGGGAATGACAATTGGATCATGGCCTATGTTCATATTGCCCATGATTGCCAAATTGGCGATCACACGATTTTTTCGAGTAACGCCCAAATCGCTGGCCACGTTCATGTGAATGATTGGGCCATTATGGGTGGTATGTCTGGCGTTCATCAATTTGTTCGCATTGGCCAGCATGCCATGCTAGGCGGTGCTTCTGCTTTAGTTCAGGATATCCCACCTTTTGTAATCGCTGCTGGAGATAAGGCCTCTCCTCACGGTATTAACGTCGAGGGCCTTAAACGTCGTGGTTTTTCCATCGAAACCATTTCTGCCTTGCGTCAGGCTTATAAAGTCCTTTATAAAGATGGCCATAGCTTTGAAGAAGCTAAGGTAGAAATACAGAAAATGGTTGTGGCAAGTACAGGCGATCCCCAAACTGCAGAAAAACTAGCCCAGTTCTATGACTTTATTGCCGCATCTACGCGCGGCATTATTCGTTAGGGTTTCCTTTGCCTAAGTTAGCTTGTGTAGCTGGTGAACCCTCCGGTGATCTTCTTGCTGCGCCAGTATTGAGTGCGCTCAATCAAATTCCAGATATGTCAGGTCTCGAGGTGTATGGTATTGGCGGGCCTCGAATGCAGGCTGAAGGCATGGATTCAGTTTGGCCAATGGAAACCCTCAGTGTGCGAGGCTATGTTGAAGCAATTAAACAACTACCGGCTATTTTAAAGCTGCGTAAAGAGCTTATTGCACATCTATTGGGAGAAGGACGGCCAAATGTCTATCTCGGTATAGATGCACCAGATTTTAATTTAGGTGTTGAGTTGCAATTACGTAAAGCAGGTATTCCCACGCTCCATTTTGTTTCCCCATCTATATGGGCGTGGAGGGCTGGGCGGATTAAGAAGATTGCACAAGCAGTTGAGCGCATGCTCTGCATCTTTCCCTTTGAAACAGAAATCTACGATCGTGCTGGAGTGGCATCTACTTATGTGGGGCATCCCTTAGCAAGCGATATACCACTAGAGCCAAATACTGGAGCAGCCAGAGAAAAAATGGCGAAGACTTTGAATATTGGAATTAGCTCACTTGATGGGATTGTTATTGCTGTTCTGCCTGGTAGTCGTAGTTCAGAGATTGAACTCATTGCCCCAATATTTTTTGAAACGATGCAGCTACTTACTGAGAAATTAAAAGGACAGAAACTCCACTTTTTAATTCCAGTAGCAACGCCGCGATTACATGAACCTCTTGAGCAGCTATTGCTTAAGGTAAAAAATATCAATCCAGATATACAGATTCATTTACTAGATGGTATGGCTGATGAAGTATTAGAGGCTTCTGATGTGGTCTTAATTGCTAGCGGTACCGCTACATTACAGGCAGCTCTCTGGAAAAAGCCGATGGTCATTTCTTATAAGGTGCCTTGGTTAACCGCACAAATTATGAAACGCCAAGGATATTTACCTTATGTTGGCCTACCTAATATCTTATGTGGTGAGTTTGTGGTCCCAGAATTATTGCAAGATGAAGCGACCCCAGAAAAATTAGCAATGGCCATCTTAGGATGGCTTGAAAGTCCCGTAAAGGTTGCCCAATTAAAAGCGCGCTTTACGCAAATGCATGAGACTTTGCGTCGTCCGACAGGCTTGTTGGTCGCCCAAGCGATTTCCCAGACGATTGCTAGCGCATCTAAGATGCAACGGTCTGCTCAATGAGTGTGATTTGGGTCTGCGGTGTTGATGAGGCTGGACGTGGGCCTTTGGTGGGGTCAGTGGTAGCGGGTGCAGTAGTGCTTGATCCAAGTAAGCCGATCGAAGGTTTAAAAGACTCCAAGAAACTCTCACCAGCGCGTCGTGAATATTTGTATGAGCAAATCGTACAAAAGGCCAGGGCCTGGGGCATTGGAGAAGCTTCCCCAGGTGAAATTGATGAGACCAATATTTTGCAAGCTACCATGCTGGCTATGCGCCGCGCTATAGAAGACTTAACAATTCGTTTAGGCGCTTGGCCTGATAAGGCCTTAATAGATGGTAATCGTTGCCCCGAGTTACCAATAGCAGCACAAGCCATTATCAAGGGCGACACTAAAGAGCCAGCCATCTCTGCCGCATCGATATTGGCTAAAGTGACTCGGGATAGGCAGATGCAAGTCTTGCATGAACTCCACCCTCAATATGGTTTTGCACAACATATGGGATATCCGACTGAAGCCCATTTTGCCGCACTGAAACAATATGGGATTTGTGCCGAACATAGAAGAAGTTTTTCTCCCGTGAGAAAAGTACTTGAGAGTAATGTGAGTTAGCCATGAACTTTGATCTGATTAGCTCTAAAGAAAATCCGCTTTTTAAAGAGATACGTCTCTTGCAAGCAACTGGCTCAAAGGGACAGAAGGCCAGACTTGCAAACGGCCAAGCTTTATTGGAAGGTATTCATCTGATTCAGACTTGGGTGGGTGATTCTACTCTGAAGACCTTACTGACTTCAGAATTAGGATTAAAAAACCCAGAAATCTCAGAGGCGGTCTACTCACATCTCGAGATTTGTCCTGCTACCAAGGTGTTTCAATTAGATAGCCCGCTCTGGGACTCATTAAGTGATTTGGTGAATGCACCGCAGATTGCTGGTTTATTAGATTTGCCAAAATCTTGCTTAACTCCACCGCAGTCAATTGCCACCTTGGCTGGAGATGTATTGATCTTAGATCGCATTCAGGATGCTGGAAATGTTGGCTCTATATTGCGCAGTGCCGCTGCTGCTGGATTTACTCAGGTCATTGCACTAACTGGCTGCGCCCATTTATGGTCAAGCAAAGTTCTGCGTGCTGGCATGGGCGCACATCAATTACTCGATCTTTATGAGGGCTGGTCTAATCAACAAGTGTTGAGCGCAGTCACAGCACCTTTTTTGGCAGCTGTAGCAGGCGCAGAGCAAGATCTATATTCTTCGAAGAAAGAGTTACTTCATCCCGTCGCTTGGGTGATGGGTAGTGAAGGACAGGGTGTATCAGAAGACTTAATGGCGCAGGCTAAAGCAGTTTCGATTCCAATTGACCCCCGAGTAGAGTCCTTGAATGTCTCCACTGCAGCAGCTATCTGTTTGTTTGAGACGATGCGCGTAAGGCGCAGTTGATCTTCGGGTAAGGACTTAGCCCAAAATCGTTTTATCAGACTTAATCGCTTGCAATACCGTTGTAGCAATTTCTTCAATTGACTTGCTTGTAGTAACCACCCATGGGATTGATTCTTTTTTCATCATGGCTGTAGCTTCATTAATTTCATAACGACAGTTTTCAAGCTTGGCGTAATTACTTCCGGGTCGACGTTCATTTCGAATCTCAGAAAGGCGCTCTGCATCAATCATGAGTCCAAAAATCTTATGGATAAAAGGTGCTAAATCCTTGGGAAGGCGTCCACGCTCGAAGTCTTCCGGTATTAAGGGGTAATTAGCTGCTTTTAAACCATACTGCATTGCTAAATAAAGGCTGGTTGGAGTCTTACCAACTCGGGAGATCCCCACCAAAATAACATCAGCATCGGCTAGATTTTGATTGGACTGGCCATCATCATGAGCCAAGGAATAGTTGATCGCCTCAATCCGATTCTTATAGGCGTCGGTATCCGCATTGTGATGAAGGCGGTTCATGGCATGGGTAGATTTCATCCCCAGAGCTTCTTCTAAGGGGGCTACAAAGGTTTGGAACATATCCAAAATCAAACCATTTGCTTTGGCGACAATGGCATTCAGTTCAGAATTAACTAATGTAGTAAAAACAATCGGTTGAACCTCATATTTGCTAGCTGCTTGATTAATGCTGCTCACTGCATCATGCGCCTTGTCTATGCTGTCTACAAATGGTACGCGAATGTGCTTAAAACTGGCCTCAAATTGGGCCAAGATCGATTGGCTGAAGTTTTCTGCGGTAATACCGGTGCCGTCAGAAACAATAAAAACAATACGGGTTTGGGTGGACATGAGATTGGCCTATCAGTCGAGGTCAGCACTACAATGGATACTATATGAAGTATGCCGCATTTTGAGTGGCCGCTTGACCAGTTTCCTTATCTTTTGAGAGTATTTTATGTCCAACCAACAACAAAATAGCAGTATGGCAGACGCCTATGTTTTGCCCTTTGAGCAACTTCGCATGACGGATGTTGAGTCAGTCGGCGGTAAAAATGCATCATTAGGAGAAATGATTTCTCAGTTAGCTTCCACTGGGGTTCGTGTTCCAACAGGTTTTGCTACCACCGCTTTAGCATTTCGGGATTTTTTAGAGCATAACCATTTGACTGAGCGCATTCAAAAGCGCTTAGAAAATCTGAATATCGATGATGTTCGTGCCCTTGCTGAGGCTGGTGCAGAAATCCGTCAATGGATTGAAACTGCCCCATTCCAGTCAAAGTTAGATGAAGAAATTCGTAGAGCATTTGCCACTTTGGATGATTCAGGAAAAGGATCTTTTGCTGTGCGATCCTCAGCTACTGCTGAAGACTTACCAGATGCCTCTTTTGCTGGTCAACAAGAGACCTTCCTCAATGTGGAAGGTATCGATGATGTTATACATAAGATTCGCGAAGTTTTTGCATCCCTGTATAACGATCGTGCTATCTCCTATCGTGTCCATAAGGGCTTTGCTCATGCTGAAGTAGCTCTATCTGCTGGTATTCAGCGTATGGTGCGCTCGGATCTAGGTGCTGCGGGAGTGATGTTTACTTTAGATACTGAGTCTGGTTTTGAAGATGTCGTATTTATCACTTCGAGTTATGGCTTAGGTGAGACTGTAGTGCAGGGCGCAGTAAATCCCGATGAGTTTTATGTCTTTAAGACAACATTGGCTCAAGATAAAAAGGCGATCATTCGTCGTTCTTTAGGCTCTAAGTTGATTCAAATGCAGTTTGCTCCTAAAGGCTCTGCTGAGAAAGTGCAAACTGTAGATGTCACTCCAGAAAAGCGCAATCGTTTTTCATTAGAAGATGCTGATATTACTGAGTTAGCAAAGTATGCTGTCATTATTGAAAAGCATTACGGTCGTCCCATGGATATTGAGTGGGGTAAAGATGGTCAAGACGGTCGCATCTATATCCTCCAGGCTCGCCCCGAGACTGTAAAGAGTCAAGCTGCGGGCCAGGTAGAAATGCGCTACAAGCTCAAGGGTAGCTCAAAAGTATTAGCTAAGGGCCGTGCGATCGGACAAAAGATTGGTGCTGGTCCAGTGCGTATCATCCGAGATCCTAGCGAGATGGATCGAGTGCAGCCTGGCGACGTATTGGTTGCTGATATGACCGATCCAAACTGGGAGCCAGTCATGAAGCGCGCTTCTGCAATTGTGACTAACCGTGGGGGCCGTACTTGCCACGCAGCGATTATTGCGCGTGAGTTAGGCGTTCCTGCAGTCGTGGGTTGTGGCGACGCTACCGACCAATTGCAAGAGGGTATGGTGGTGACAGTCTCCTGTGCTGAAGGTGACGAAGGTCATATTTATGATGGCTTAATTGAGACGGAAGTGACTGAAGTTTCTCATGGCGTATTGCCAGAAATTCCAGTGAAAATTACCATGAATATCGGTAATCCTCAGTTAGCATTTGATTTCTGTCAAATTCCTAATGCAGGCGTCGGCTTAGCCCGTCTCGAATTCATTATCAATAACTACATTGGTGTTCACCCGCGTGCTGTGTTGGAGTACCCTAATATTGATCCTGAGCTAAAACGTGCGGTGGAGAGTGTTGCTCGCGGCTATGCTAGCCCACGTCAGTTTTATGAAGATAAGTTAGTTGAGGGTGTTGCAACCATTGCAGCCGCCTTCTATCCAAAACCCGTTATCGTCCGCTTGTCAGACTTTAAATCTAATGAATATAAAAAATTAATTGGTGGTTCACGGTATGAGCCTGATGAAGAAAATCCAATGCTTGGTTTCAGGGGGGCTTCACGTTATGTCTCTGAGGA